>CAIWXH010000379.1 GCA_903916565.1 uncultured Oscillochloris sp.
CCATCTGCTCTTTCTCATAGGCCATATTGTCGCGCAGATAATCGAAGCCCAACTCGTTGTTGGTGCCATACGGAATATCGGCGTAATACGCCTCGCGGCGGGGCCCCGAACGCCAGTGAACCAGGCGCTGATCCTCGGGATTGGCGTTCGGGTCGGTACATTCGGGGTCGTAGAGTGCGCTCTGCTCGTGAGCGATAAAGCCGACGCTCAGGCCCAGGGCGTGATAGACCGGCCCCATCCAGCCCGCGCCGACCTTCGCCAGATAGTCGTTGACCGTGACCAGATGTGCGCCTTTACCCTCAAGCGCATTCAGATAGAGCGAGAGCGTCGCGACGAGAGTCTTGCCCTCGCCGGTCTTCATCTCGGCGATCTTGCCCTCGTGCAGCACAATCCCGCCGATGAGTTGCACATCGTAGTGGCGCAGGCCAATCGTGCGGTGGGCGGCCTCGCGCACGGCGGCAAACGCCTCGGGCAGCATATCGTCAAGCGTCTCGTCGGCGGCGAGACGCCCCTTAAACTCGGCGGTCTTGCCGGCCAGTTCTTCGTCGGTGAGCGCCTTGTAGGTGGCATCGAGGGCGTTGATCGCCGCGACATCGGGCTGGATCTGGCGCACCGCCTTCTCGTTGGTGTCGCCGACAAGCTTCTTGAGCCAATTGAACATGGCGAATTCCGTTCGCTGCATAAAACAATCTGAGCGCCACCCGGCAGGTGGCACAGGCCATATTATACCTGACACGGGGGAGGCGGGGCAAGGTTCTTACGCCAGGGCCGCCAGCAGCATCTGCACGAGGTCGTCGGGCGTAAACGGCTTCTGGAGGAAGCTGGTGTGTGCTTCGGCGAGGCTCTGTTCCACCAGGGCGTTGTCGGTGTAGCCCGACATATAGACAACGCGGGTGTCTGGCCGCTCGCCGCGCAGGATCGTGGCAAGTTGCACGCCGTTCAGGCCACCCGGCATGATCACATCGGTGAGCAGCACGCTGATGGGACTGGCGTAGGCACGCGCCAGCGCCAGCGCGGAAGGGCCGTCGCTCGCCTCGATCACGGTAAAGCCATGGTGCGTAAGAATCTGGCACGCAAGGCGGCGAACCCCGTTGTCGTCCTCAACCAGCAGCACCGTCGCAGTGTTCGTGCGGCTTAGTCTAGGCATCTCGGGCTGCACCGGAAGCTGTGGCTGGTCGGGTAAGGGTTCGGCGGCAGGCAAAGAGATCATAAAGGTTGTCCCTTGCCCCAACGCGCTCTGAAAGCGGATGAGCCCGCCGCTCTGACGCACAATCCCGTGGACCGTCGCAAGCCCCAAACCGGTGCCTTTGCCACGGGGCTTGGTGGTAAAAAATGGCTCGAAGAGCTGCGCCTTGGTCGGCTCGTCCATCCCCAGCCCCGTGTCGCTGACCACGATTTGCGCGTACGCGCCACTGCCTGCCCCGTCCTCAGCGCGCACGCTGGCTTCGTCAAGCCGCGATGACAGGGTTTCGATCTGCAACTGGCCGCCGTCGGGCATGGCGTCACGGGCGTTAATTACCAAGTTCATCACCACTTGCTCGATCTGGCCCTGGTCGGCGCGCACCATGGGGAGATCCGCAGCCAGCGTAATCGTCAGCACAATATCTTCGCCGATCAGGCGGTACAACAACTGCTCCATGTCTGCAAGCACCTGGTTCAGGTTGACCAACTCGGGCTGAAGCACCTGACGGCGGCTAAAGACGAGCAACTGGCGCGTGAGCGCGGCGGCCCGTGTCCCCGACTGGCGAATTTGCGTCACGGAATCGCGCCACTCGTGTCCACTCGGTATGTCCTCTAGCAGCATGTCGGCCTCGCCCAAAATCACGGTGAGCAAATTATTGAAGTCGTGCGCCACGCCGCCAGCCAAGCGCCCCAACGCCTCCATCTTCTGCGCCTGACGCAACTCCGCCTCCGCATGACGCCGTTCGCGCATATCACGGGCAATCGTCGAGACCAATTCGACCTGACCATCGGAGCTTTTATGGGCAATGATCACCTGCGAGACCGGAATCTCGCTGCCGTCACGGGCCAACAACTGCGTCTCGCCTGACCAAACCCCGGCGCGCAGAACGGTCGGCAACACCTCGTTGGACAGCCAAGCGTGGAGTTGCGCGGGAAAGAACGTAGTGACCTGGATGCCCTCAAGAGGGGCCGCATCGGTGAGGCCCAAGAGGCGCCGCCCGGCCTGATTCATGAAGATCAGGCGTCCTGTGGGGTCGGCCATACTCACCAGATCAGTGGTCGCCTCGATAATCGTGGCGAGGCGGGCCTGGGCAGCCTCGGCGCGCCGACGGTCGGTTAGCTCACGGCGGGCCGCCGCATAGAGGCGGGCGTTCTCCATGGCGGCGGCGGCCTGCGCGGCGAAGGCGAGCGCTAGGCGGGCGTGCGCCGCTGTGTAAAAGCCCGCCTCGTGCTTGTCGAGGGTGATCATGCCGATCAACTGCTCACCGAAGATCATGGGCACGCCTAGCCACGAGCGACTCAACTTGGAGTGCCACTGATTATTGTTGAAGCGCGCATCATGCGCGCTATTGGCAAGCATGACGGGCAGACCGGTGCGGGCCACTTCGGCATTTGGGCTGGCCCCAGGCAGCAGCGAAAAGGTGCTGCCAAGCATCTGCTTGGCGCTCGCAAGGCCATAGGTGCTAATGATGCGCGCCAGCGAACCCTGCACCTCTTGCACTGAGGCACTGTCGAAGGGCACCACTTTGCGTAGCTCGGTCAGGATCAGCATCAGCACCCGGTCGAGGTCAAGGGTCGCCCCGATGGACTGCGTAGCCGCACGCAGGGTCTCGGCCTCGTTACGCCGACTTTCGGCGGCGACCAGGGCGTCGCGCATCCGCACCACCATCCGCTCGATGGTGTCGCTCAGCGCACCAATCTCATCATGACCCACATGGGGGATCGGCGTTGCCAATTCGCCGCCGCCGATCCGTTCGGCGGCGGCGGCAAGCTCTTTCACGGGACGCACGATGCTGCCCGCCAAGACGATGGCAAGCAGCGTGGCACTGACGATGGCGATGATACTGATGGCGATCAGCACGACCTGGGTTTCACCCACCGAGGCGAGGGCGTCGGCGTAGGACTGTTCGTAAATCACCGTCCACTGCATCGTGCTTTGACTGTGGACGCGCACGCGTGTGAAGACCTGGAAGCTGGCCGGGCGATCCGGCGAGTCGATGATCGTCCCTGCGGCTTGGCGCAGGATAATCTGGGCGTCGTGTGGCTGCTCCTCGCTGACACTGTGCCGTTTTCGATCCGCATGATCAAGGCCGGGGTGGTAGAGATAGGTGCCGTCGCTGTCGAGTACCGACGTACGTACGCCAGGGGCTGAGTCAACCAGCACGGCGAGCAACGGGGCCAAGGGTGCCTCAAGCACCAGCACCCCCGCCGGAGCACCCTGCTCGTCAGGGTAGAGGATTGAGTAGCACAACACTTGTGCGGGCGGGTCAGCAGAATCGCTGCCGGTGATCGCGACCATGTTCCCGTCGGGAATACCGGCTTGACGCAAGGCGTTTACGAAGGCTGGCTCATCGCGGCGGTCGTGCAGTTGCCCTGCCGCTACGCGGCGAAAGTGGTTATCGGCACCCTGGCGTACACACACCACCTCAACACCGCTAGGGTTGAGCAGGCAGAGGCCGCTGTAGCGACCGAGCGACTGTTGGAGAAAGGTCTGGAAGGCGGTGGACACCTCGTCTGTACGGGCCTCGCCGCGTCCATAGCGGCGCAGCGCCGCGTCCATGACGACAAACAGGAGGTCGCCGCCACCTTGGACAATCCGGCTCTCGGCTGTGGCCGCACGCGCCTCGGCCACGCGCAACTGCTCGCTGCTAATCTGGCGCAGCAACGTCTCGCGGGTGCGAAAAAGATTATAGGCTGAGACAAACCCCGTGGGAATGAGCATCACCAGGATGAACGCCAGGATTAGCCGAGCCTGAAGCTGTGAGCGGATGAGGCGAAGCATTGCACCAGTATATGCTTTGTCAATTACACGTCAAAGGAGGGTTCCGCCATAGGCGCTCTAGGCATGACGGTTGTAACGTCGCCTTTTACCCCTCACCCCCGCCCCCTCTCCCTCACGGGGAGAGGGGGGATTTCGCAGTGAGGATGCTTCCGGCTCCCCCTCTCCCGCGCTGGGAGAGGGGGCTGGGGGGTGAGGGCTGGCGCGGCAGCCCGACATTGCAACCGCCCTGCCCCTCCAAACCGCCGCTATTGACAAGGCTAGAGGCGCCGCGTATAGTGCAAGGGCAATTTTTTGCCCGCCGGCAGCGGGCTGATCGACCGAATTTTCGCCATTGGGGCTAGCATAGGGCGCTATGGGAGACAAACTTGTCATCGTCGAGTCGCCCGCGAAGGCGAAGACGATCCAGAAATATCTTGGGCGCGGCTATCGGGTCACATCGAGCATGGGGCATGTGCGCGATCTCCCCAAGCGCGATCTCTCCATTGATCTTGAGCATGACTTCGCACCAGTCTACGAGGTCACCAAGCAGAAGGTGGTCAGCGAGCTGCGTCAGGCGATCAAGGGTGTTGATGCGGTCTATCTCGCGACTGACCCCGACCGCGAGGGCGAGGCCATTGCGTGGCACATCACCGAGGCGCTGAATGTCCCCCGGCGCATCCCCATTCACCGCGTCGTCTTCCACGAGATTACGCGCAATGCGGTGCAGCAGGCCATCCAGAACCCTCGCGTCATTGACTCTAATCTGGTCAATGCCCAGCAGGCCCGGCGCGTCCTCGACCGGCTTGTCGGCTACCAGATCAGCCCGCTCCTCTGGGACAAGGTCAAGCGTGGCCTCTCTGCCGGTCGTGTGCAGTCCGTGGCCGTGCGCCTGATCGTCCAGCGTGAGCGCGAGGTCGAGACCTTCGTCCCCGTCGAGTATTGGTCAATCGAGGCCGATCTGCTCAAAGTGGGCGGCACGGCCCCCCGCGATGCCTTCCGTGCGGTGCTGATCGAGCGCGCCGGTAAGAAGCTCGACAAGTTCGCCGTCGAGCGTAACGATCAGGCCGCTCGAATCGTGACCGACCTTGAGGGCGCTCGCTACGCGGTGCAGAAGGTTACCCGCAAGGATAAGCGCCGCAGCCCCGCCCCGCCCTTCACCACCTCGACCCTCCAGCAGGAGGCCGGGCGTAAGCTTGGGTTCAGCGCCAAGAAGACGATGATGCTGGCCCAGCGTCTCTATGAGGGTATTGACGTTGGCGGCGACGAGGGCACCGTTGGCCTCATCACTTATATGCGTACCGACAGCACGAATGTCGCCGCCGAGGCCCAGGCCGAGGCCCGCGAGGTGATCACCGCCCGCTTCGGCCCCGAGTATCTCCCCGATAAGCCACCCGTCTACCGGACGAAGGCCAAAGGCGCCCAGGAGGCCCACGAGGCTATTCGCCCCACCAGCAGCGCCCGCACGCCCGAGAGCGTCGGCGGTAAGCTCGACCGTGACCTAGCGCGGCTCTACGAGCTAATCTGGAAACGCTTCGTCGCCTCGCAGATGGCCCCCGCGATCTTCGACAGCACCACCGTTGATATTGCCGCGTGGACGCGCACCGCCGCGAGTGGTGCCGCCCCCTATCTCTTCCGCGCCACTGGCTCGGTGCTCAAGTTCCCCGGCTTCCTGGCGGTCTACAATGTCAGCCTTGACGAGGGCGAAGAGGACGAGGACAGCGAGCGTCGCCTCCCGCCTCTGAACGAGCGTGACCCGCTGAACTTGGTGCAACTGCTCCCCATTCAACACTTCACCGAGCCAGCCCCCCGCTACACCGAGGCCAGCCTGGTCAAAGAGCTTGAGCGCCTAGGGATTGGGCGCCCCTCGACCTACGCCTCGATCATCTCGACCATCCAGGAGCGTGAGTACGTCGAGTTGACCGAGAAGAAGCTGCTGCCCACGACCCTTGGCCGTCTGGTCACTGACCTGTTGATTGAACACTTCCCGACGATTGTTGACTACGATTTCACTTCGTCACTTGAGCAGCAGCTTGACGATATTGCTGATGGCACCAAAGCTTGGGTGCCCGTGCTGCGTGAATTCTACGGCCCCTTCCAGCAAACCCTCGCCAATGCCCAGCGCCAGATGCGTAATGTCAAGCGCGAGGAGATCATTACCGACCTGGTCTGCCCCAAGTGTAACCAGGGCCAGTTGGCAATCAAGTTCGGGCGCAACGGCGAGTTCCTGGCCTGCACGCGCTATAGTAAAGATGGTGGCCTCGACTCGTGCGACTTCACGAGTGACTTTCACCGCGACGGTGAGGGCCGCATCGTACTCGATAAGGCTGCTGCCCCCGAGACCAGCGACGTGATGTGTAATCTCTGCGGGCGGCCTATGGTGATCAAGAAGAGCCGCTTCGGCCCCTTCCTTGGCTGCTCAGGCTACCCCGAGTGCAGCAACACCCGGCGCATCGGGAAGGATGGCAAGCCCGTGCCGCTGCCGCTGCCGACCGGCGTCGCCTGTCCCAAGTGCAGCGAGGGTGAACTGATGCAGCGCCGTGGCAAGTTTGGGCGCCCCTTCTTTGGCTGCTCACGCTACCCGAAGTGCGACTACCTCACCAACAGCCTAGACGAACTGGCCCCTGTCGTCGTTGATGCCACCGCCGCGCAGGCTCCGGCCAGTGCTGCGGCCAAGGCGAAAGCTCCGGCCAGTGTTGCGGCCAAGGCACCTGCGAAACCCACTGCTAAGGCACCTACAAAGTCTACCGCCAAGGCACCTGCGAAATCTACTGCTAAGGCACCTACAAAATCCACCGCCAAGGCACCGGCGAAAACCGCCAAGGCACCAGTCAAACCCGCTACGACCACCGTCAAGCGAACCACGAAGAAGAGTGCGTAGCAACACCATCTCGCTTAGATTTGCTGATCACTGTATAACGGAGGCTACAATGGCTGATCACGTGTACAAGATTGTCGAGCTCGTTGGCACATCGCGGACGACGATTGAGGATGCGGTGCAGAATGCCCTGACGAAGGCCAGCGAGACCATCAGGAGTATCCGCTGGTTTTACGTGACTGAGACACGCGGCTATGTCGAGGAAGGACGTGTAGGGTACTGGCAGGTCACGATTAAGCTTGGCTTCACCATCGAAGAGTAGTCCTCGTCGAACCGATGCGTAAACACACAGGGCGGGCCAGACGATTTCGTCTGGCCCGCCCTGTGTGTTGAGCCTAAAAAACTAAACTAGTACAGCTTCCTGAAAGTTCCTGTAGGGATGCGCGGTGGTTCTTGTAATGCATGGAGCGCAGCAGCAAGCGGCTCGGCCTTCGTGAACTTCGTGCGCTTCGTGGTAAAAAACCTGCCGCGCATTTCCGCCGACGTGTACTAGCCCGAGGAACGGTCTTACTTGACCTCAAGCAACAGGTCGCTGGCGTAGAGGACAACGGCCCGCCGCGCATGTGGGTGCAGCGAAGACCAGAGCCGAATGAGTTGATCGAGGGCTGGATCGCTGTATCCTGCGCTTAGGGGCAGCGCGGGGGGCGGCGCGACCGGCTTCAGGCTCGCGACTGGTGCGCTGCCGTTCGTTGCTGGTATCTGCCCAAGCGTGTCTGTCCGTCGGGGACGACCGCGTCGCGCAGGGGGCTTCGGCGCATCCCCGTTGGCCTGCGCTGGCGCTGCCGACTCAGAGAGGGCAACGCGCCGGGGGCGACCGCGACGGCGCGGCGCTGGCACGTCCGCCGCCGCTACCTCAGCGATCACAGACGCGACGGTCAACGACTCGCTCTGTGGCGCTTTGGTGCCATTCCGTGCCGCGTTCGTTGAGCCTTTGGGGCGACCACGACGGCGGGCCGGTGGAGCCTCATCTGACGCGGCGAGCGGCGGTGCAGTCTCGGCGCTCTGCGCGAGAGCCGCAGGCGCTTGCGAGACAACCGCCTCGGCGGCAACCTCGATTTCAGCCGGTATGACCGCACGCAACTCGGTGAGTATGGCATCGCCAACGCCTTTTACCTGCCCGACGGCACCGGCATTGCGGGTGTGTAGCCCAGCGACGAAATCTGCGATTGTGACGCCGGCCAGGGGGCGCTGCCCATTCATGTAGCTCCCAGGATCATTAGCAATGATGCCGGTAAGTTCGCGCTCAAGGGCACCAAGCGTACGGCTTGATAGGCCAAGCTCTCCCAGCCAGCCTCGTAATAGCTCTGCGCGCTCAACAATGACTTCACGGTCCATGGCCTCGCTAACGTCCATTTGTTTCCTCCAGATCTGTGTGAGCCTCAAACAACAACAACGATTTTATTGACGACCTTGAAAAGGTCGTTTGAAAACCTTTATGATTAAATAGTATAGCACAAAAATAGCGCACGTCTATATTGCTCCCTCTTTTGGTTGCTGGTGACCCATTGATCTACGATGCAAAATGAAATAAGTTCAACGCAGGCGGGTTTTGCCCTACCAGATCGACCGATCCGCTAGGGCTGATCAATCCCTCTTCTGTTTTGGCGCTCACGACAGGTCGTAGAGCCGTGTGAGATCTTCAGGGGAGTGAACAAGCATATCTGGCCCGGTCAGGCGTGTGGTAGCAAATGCCAGGAGGCGCAGGATTGCTGATGCGGGGGCAAGCGCGAGGTAGCGGCGCAGGTTGGGAAGACCGTGGATCTTGTGGAACCAGACGAGATTGAGCGGGTGGGCGAAGCGCACTCGGCGCGGGTCAACCAGATAGTCCCAGCCATCTGGATGTGCGCGTCCATAGGTTTCGGCCAAGGCCAGCACCTCACGTAAGATGGTTGGCCCAATGTACCCAAACGCCTCGACGACAAATAGCGGCGGTGTCTCAATCCAGTAGACGCGCACATGACCGCCGGGACACTCGATGTGCTGGATGTGGGTGGCGCGGGCGGCGAAGTTCATAGCGCCTGCGGATGTGTTCGGACTGAAGCCTGAAACGCGGTAGCTGAAACCTTGGCTAAGATTGTCACTAGGCGCGGATCGATTGCGGCCAAGGCTTGGTGTGGATGGTGGCTATCGCTTCCGCCCGAAACCAGCAACCCATACCTTGCGGCCAGGGTGGCGTAGCCCGCCACCTGCTCGGCGCTGTGGGTTGGATAATAGACCTCGATCCCGTCGAGGCCGGCGGCGGCCATGGCTGCGATGGTGTCCTCGTCGGCGGGCACCGCGTAGACCCCCTTGCTGCGCCCTGGGTGGGCCAGCACAGCCACCGCGCCCAAGCCGTGGGCCACGGCAATTACCTCGTCTACGCCAACGGGCCGGTAGGCGTCTCGTAGCTCGGTGAGCAGGTAGCGCATCCCGGCTTCCTCGTCGCCTTCGCCAGGGACGCGCCCCGGCAACGGGTTTCCGTGGGCCAGGGCGGTCGCGACCTCGGCCACATTCGGCGGGTGCCCCAACGTCCCTAGACCTGCAAGCTGGAAGCCGCGTGTCGGCAGGTCGGCAATGAGGCGGCGGGCGTCGGCGGTGTTGCACTCAGACACCGCCGCGCATAGCGCCAGCAGGGCTGGGGCTGCCGGGTCGGCCCCATACACCAGCGTATGCCAGAGCTTCCCGCCGAAGGCGCTATCAATCTCGACGCCGGACAGCACCTGCACGCCGTGGCGTGCCCCCGCCGCCATCAGGGCGACCACACTCGCTGTCGTGTTATGGTCAGTTGCGGCGATCACCGTCAGACCGTGAGCGGCGGCGGTCGCAGCCAACAGTTCGGGTGTCCAACTTGCGTGGAGCGGCGTGGCGGTCGTGTGAATGTGGAGGTCAATCATTGGATGCTACGGCTCGACTGGGTGACCAGCGTCGCGCCATGCCTGGAAGCCGCCCTCAAGCGCAATCACCTTGGGATACCCCAGTTCCATAAAAATCTGGGCACCGCGCTGCCCCGAATCGGGACGCTCGGTGCTACCGTAGGCGATGATCACTGCGCCATCGGGCAGCGACTTGAGCTTACTTTCCAACTCGTTGGTCGTGATGGTGAGGGCGCCGGGAATGTGACCACTTGTGTATTCGCTGCCTGCTCGCACATCAATGAAAATCGCCGTACCCGCGTCGAAACGCGCTTTAGCGGTAGCCAGGCCAATCTGCTCGACGGCGGGGCCGGTCGGGTTAAGCCCGCCATGGGTTACCCCCGCCTCAGCCGTCGCGGCGCCTGCGGTCGTGTGTGCCTCGGTGATGGGGGTTACCGCCTGCGTCGTCGTGGGCACCTGGACGGGCGCGGGGCGGATGGTCAGCACCACGGCAATAATCGCCGCCAGGGTTACCAACCCACCGATGAGAGCGGGCATGAGCCACGGGCGCGGGCCGTCACGGGTTGGTTCCGGGTTCGCTTGGGTCGCCATCACAAGATCTTTCGCTAGAGGTGTTTGCGTATGCCGCGAGCATTCTACCACGCCCTTTCCGCCACCCCTACGTACCCCGCCTAGCGCAAAGAGACGCCCAAATGGGCGTCTCTCGGCAAGCGCACAGTTTCAGGCCAGCAGGTCGGAAGACCTACGGTGTCGGGCTTGGCTTATCGCGTGTGGGCAGACCGCGCTGGGCAATCAGGTCAATCGCCCGCTCAATCGGAATGTGGATCTTGCCCTCAGCCGTGTTGCCATAGCTGCCAAGCAGGGTGCGCGCCTCGGCCTGAAAATCGGCGGCGTACGGGCCTGCCAGGGGCGTGACGGTAGGCGTACCGGGGATGCGGCCCGCCAGCAGCACGATGATGCTCACCACTAAGAAGCCGATTAGCAGACCGTTCAGTATCCGGCGCTCATTGGGTGCCCTAGTCTCCGCCTGAGTCTGAGATTCAGGCTGGGCCTGATAATTGTCGCTGTAACGGAAGTTCATAGTTTAGTGGTGACCTCCGGCGTGCAGACGCAGGATTTCCATATTCGCGTCGTTGAGCGGCAGCAGCGCGGCCCGCTGCATATTGAAAGACCAGATCGCCAGGAAGATCCCGAACAGGCCCAGCGGTGCCGCGTAGTTCGTGAAGGTCGTGTAGGCCTCCAGCGGCGACAGGTGGAACTCGGGCAGGATAATCCAAGAGACATCAAGAAAGCGCATCACCAAAATCCATGTGGCGACGCCAGCCAGGTAGTTGAGGTTCCGCTTTGGCTTCCGGCCCAACAAAGAAAGGAAGGGCGCGAAGAACGAGCAGGCCATCAGCGTCAGGGCGATATACACCCAGCCGTTACTGGTGCGCCGGACATACCAGGGCACGGACTCGGCCAGATCGCCCGCCCAGATGATGACATACTGACCGTAGGAGAGGTATGTCCACAGGATGGTGAAGGCGAGCATCAGCTTGCCAAGATCGTGGATCGGCTTGACTGGAACATAGCGCTCAAAGATCGGCGTGCGCCGGATCTGGGTCATGGCGAGGACGAGGAAGGCCAAGGTGGAGAGCCCGGTGTTCTCCATATAATGGGCACCATACATGGACGAGTACCAACGGGCGTCGAGTGACATACCAACATCAAAGGCGAAGAACGTCACGCTGATCACGAACAGCGCGATCCCGACGCCACTCAGCATCCGCATCCGGGTCGCTGCCGCGACCGCATTGCCACCCCGGTCTTGCTGGAGCGACCACGTGCGTAGGAGCAGGGCGAGCGTACTCCAGATGGTGAAGTAGATCAGCATCCGCCCCGCGAACCAAGCCGGACTCAGCCAGGGCACCTTATGGGCAATGACTGGGACAAACTCGGGGCTACCGGGTGTCACGATCGCCGGGTTAGACCACTCGTAGACATAGTGTTCAAGGCCAAGGGCTTTGTTATAGGCAATGAGCACTATGGGCAGGCTGAGGATGAAGAAGATGGGCATCGACAGCGCGCCTGCCTCAAGCATACGCCGTGTGGTGACGCCCCATGCGCCACCAGTGAGGTGCTGGATCATCAGCCAACCCAGACACCCTAGGGGGAAAGCCATCGAGAAATAGAAGCCGAAGATATACGACTTCGCGAACTGCGTCGGGTTCATGACAAACCCAAGCGCGAGGAGTGCGAGGCCGATCACCGCCGCGCCGATGCCAAGCAGCTGGAGCCGGCTCAGCTGTGGAACCCGTGTCTGAGGGATCGTCGTCGTCGCCATACTGGATCTTTCTAAGGCCGGAGCCTAGTGCGTACGTCGCACTAGGCGGCTACTGCCCAAGCGTTGCGCGCTGGTCGGGTGGCACGTCGTCAAGCGTGGCGTTCTGGCTGAGTTGGAGGGCGCGAATGTACGCCGCAATCGCCCAACGGTCTTCGGGCGTGATCCGCGAGGCGTACGAGAACATCGACTGATAGCCGTTGTTGGCCGTATCGCCACGGTAGACGCCATTGGTGATGGTAACAAAGAAGTGACTGAGGGGCGCGACCCGCAGGCGCGGCTGGTGGAAGTTGGCTGGAATGATGCCGCCGCGCTGGGCTACCGCGCTCTGGCCGTTGCCTGCCTCGCCGTGGCACACCGCGCAGTAGATATTGAATTGCGCCTGCCCACGCGCCAGCAGCGCCCGATTAACCGCGAAGGGCATGACGTCTGCCTTCGCGCCGTTGATCAAGCCAGTGTAAAGATAGGTATCGGTCTGTACCCTGTTCGCTTGGACGGCACCGGGCACATTCGGGCGCGAACCCCGCCCGTCAGCAAAGAAACTGCTGGGGTCGTAGGTCTTGTCCTTGGGCTGGTTGTACAAGTCATAGTGGCAACCGCCGAGCAAGAACGCCAGCAGAATCACCCATCCATGACGGAGGCGGCGCGTGACCGACCAGAAGTTGCCTAAACGTAGCGACTGCATCAGAGTGATCCCCTAATGGGCGACCTCAGAGACCTGCGTCGGGCTAAGGGTTCGCAGGAATTGAGAGGTCTGAGCGCGATCAAACAGTGGGTCCGTCGACTCGATACAGAGAAAAAAGCCGTCCTGCGAGGCCCGCTCGAAGCCCGGTACATTGAACACCGGGTGGTAGGGCATCGGCAGTCCGTTCAGGATGACCATCGAGATGGCGGCAGTGAAGGCCGCGAACAGGATGCCCATCTCGAAGGTAATCGGAACCATTGCGGGCCAGTTACTGATGTTGATTGGACGCCCGCCAATGTTCATCGGCCAATTGAGAATATTCCCAATGAACTGGAGGGAGAAGCCCGTCGCGGCTCCGGTGAGACCCATGATCAGCACCAGGATCGGCACGCCCGTATTGCCGGGGGCAACCTCCTCGATCACCTCCTCAATGGGGAAGGGCGAGTAGGCGTCCATTTTCGAGTAGCCCGCCAGCCTAGCTTTGTGGGCTGCCGCGATCAGGGCATCAGGCGTTTGGAACTCTGCCATGACGCCGTAGACATCGCCGCTTAGTCGGTTTCGCATCGCTGATTGCTCCTAGTCCGCGCTCGCGCCGTGCGAATGGCTGGTCAAGCTCTCGTGGCCGCTCTCCTCGTGTTCAGGATGCGCTTTAAGATGCAGGCGCACGGTTTCCTGATACTGGAACATCCGCATCTCAAAGATATTGATCATCGGCAGGACGCGGATGAAGACGAAGATCAGCGTGAAGAACAGGCCGACGGTGCCCAAGTAGAGCGACCAGTCCCAGACGGTCGGCATGTACTTTTCCCACGACGAGGGCAAGAAATCGCGCTCAAGCGAGATCACGATGATCACATAGCGCTCAAGCCACATACCGATGCTGATAATGACCGAGATGACCATCAGCGCCGGGACATTCTGGCGCACGCGCTTGAACCAGAGCGGCTGGATGGCGATAGCGTTGCAGAACAACAGGCCGTAGTAGGCAATCGCGCTCGGGCCATTCAGGCGGTTGTAGAGCAGGTACTCCTCGTAGATGTTGCCGCTGTAAAGCGAAGACCACACCTCCATGAAGTAGCCGTAGACCACAATCATCCCGGTGGCGAGCATCACCTTTGCCATCACGTCAAGGTGACGGACGGTGATGTAGCTCTGAAAGCCGTAGAAATGGCGCACCGGGATCATCAGCAGCAGCACCATCGCGAAGCCCGCGAACACAGCGCCTGCGACGAAGTAGGGCGGGAAGACTGTCACCTGCCAGCCGGGCACCTGCGAGACGGCGAAGTCGAGGGAGATGATGGAGTGAACCGAGACCACCAGGGGCGTCGAGAGGCCAGCCAGCAGCAGCGAGGCCATCTCGTAGCGGTGCCAGTGGCGCGCCGAGCCGCGCCAGCCCAGGGCCACAAAGCCGTAGATCCGCTTCACCAGCGGATGCTCTGAGCGGTCGCGCAGAGTAGCGAAGTCGGGGATCAGGCCCACAAGCCAGAAGACCAGCGACACGCTCGCGTAGGTCGAGATGGCGAATACGTCCCAGTCGAGCGGGCTACGGAAGTTCGGCCACATCCCGAGCGTGTTCGGATAGGGGAAGAGCCAGTAGAACAGCCACGGTCGCCCAAGGTGCAGAATGGGGTACTGACCAGCGCAGGCCACAGCGAAGAGCGTCATCGCCTCGGCGAAGCGGTTGATCGAGTTGCGCCAGCCCTGGTTGAGCAGCAACAGAATGGCTGAGATCAGGGTACCAGCGTGGCCGATACCGATCCACCACACGAAGTTAATGATGTCCATGCCCCAGCCGACCGGAATGTTGATACCCCAGATACCAACGCCCTTCATGAACAGCCAGGTGACAGAGACCAAGAAGACCATCAACAAGATGAAGGACACGGTGAAGCCCACGAACCATCCCTTTGGCGTCTTGTTGAGCGCCACGAGGGGGACATCGCCGATCGTGTGGCTGATCGACGTATAGGTTTCACCAGGGAGGAGATACGCCTCCCCCGGGTCGGGCTGGGGCGTGGTGCGAACGGGTTGCGCCTGTGCCATCGACGACTATCCTTACTAGGTCAATCGGCTCACCGCCAACCTCAAGCGGCGAATTAGGGTGGGCGGAGGGCGCTCCTGCGGAGCGCCCCGCGATCCCGATCCTAGCCAGCGGCCTCAGCGGCCTCTAGCTCCTCGTTCAGGTTGCGGACACGTGCAAGGTAGGTCGTGCGCGGCTTTGTGTTCAGCATCCCGATGAAGCCGTAGTTATGCGGCTCGGCCTTCAACTTCGCCACGTCGCTGCCCAGGTCATTTACATCACCAAAGACGATTGCGTGGGTTGGGCAGGCGGCCTCACACGCGGTGATGATCGTCTTGTCGGGGATTTTGTACTCGATTTCACCTGCCTGCACTGCCGCCTTCTTCGCCGCAATGCGCGCCGCACTGATGCGCTGCACACAGTAACTGCACTTCTCCATCACGCCGCGATTGCGGACGGTGACTTCGGGGTTGCGCTGAAGGGCCAGACTGGGCGTGTCGATGTCGGTATACTGGAGGAAGTTGAAGCGGCGCACCTTGTAGGGGCAGTTATTCGAGCAGTATTTCGTGCCGACGCAGCGGTTGTAGACCATGTTATTCAGCCCCTCATAGTCGTGGATGGTGGCCGCGACGGGGCAGACGAGTTCACACGGTGCCTTCTCACACTGCATACAGGCGACTGGCATCACATAGGTGACCGGGTTGTCCAGGTTATTACCCGCGTAGTAGCGGTCAATCCGAAGCCAGTGCATCTCGCGCCCTCGGCCAACCTGATCTTTGCCGACCACTGGAATATTATTCTCAGCCTGACAGGCCGCCACGCAGGCGTTGCAGCCAATACAGGCGTTCAGGTTGATCGACATCCCCCAGGCATTGCGGCCCGTATAGTTGTCGCCCGGCACCTGTGACTCGAATACGCCTTCCTCGGTGCCGAACTCCTCTTTGTACACCTCTTTGCGGATGTACGCCGGGTCGAGCTTAAACTCTTTGAAGATGCCGGCGCGGTAAATATCGCGGCCCTCCATCGTCCAGTGATCCTGAGTCGAGACAAGCGGATAGTTGCGATTAGCGTTGAGCACCTTGACGCCGTCGCTGACGAACCAGGGAGTAGCGCTGACGCGCACTGGGTACACGTTGACCCCAACCCCGTCGCCGACGCGCCCGGCAGCGGTGCGCCCGTAGCCCAAGGTCACGGTGATGGAACCCTCGGCGTGACCAGGCATCAGCCAGAGCGGCAACTCTAGCGTACCGCCGCCGTGGTTGATCGTGACGACGGTGCCGTTGACGCCAGTGATCTTCTCAAGGTTAATCTGGCGCTGTTGGCTGTCCGTCACGGCCAGCGGGTTCTGTCCACCGGCGAAACCGAGGCCCAAACCAAGCAACGTGTCGGCGGTACTCGGGCTCATCAGCACGGCATTGTCCCAGACCAGCTTATTCAGCGGACGGGGCAACTCCATCAGCCAGCCATTATTGGCGTAGCTGCCGTCCCACAGTGAGGGGTCAGGCCGAAAGACGAGTTCGACCGCCTCGGCAGCGGGGGCCGGGGCGACCTCGATTGTGAGGTTCTCTTTGAGCGTCACCGTAGCGGTAGGGGCGGCAGTCCCGCTGATCACACCGCTCGCCAGCGCGTTCTGCCAGAAGATCTCGAAGTCGCCACCCGCAGGGTTGTTGGCCTGCCAGTAAGCCCGCACAAGGGCGTACGCCGTCGCGTCGGGCTGGCCCAGCAGCGCAGCGAGCACCTCGTGGGCGGTCTTCCCGCTGTAGAGCGGCTCGATCAGCGGCTGAATGAGGCTGGTAGTGCCGTCGAAAGCGCGGGCGTCGCTCCAACTCTCAAGGCTGTGGGCGGCGGGGATATGCCATGTAGTGAGTTGCGACGTCTCATCGACAAACTGGCTCAGGTGGACGCCAAGGTTCACGCGCTTGACTGCGGCGGCAAAGCCCATATCGCCGGGGGCGTCATAGGCGGGGTTGCCGCCAATGATGACCAACAGTTCGACCTGTCCAGCGTTGATCTCATCCGTCAGGGCGGCAATCTCGCTGGTCTGGTTGGTGGGCCGCGCCTCAACTGGCTCGGTGTAAATGACGGTTGTGCCGACGTTGCCTAGCTCGGCGTTAATCGCGTGGGCCAGCGCGTGAACCGCAGGCGGCTGTTGGTCGCCGGCAATCACCAGACTGGTGCCGCGATTGGCCTCCAGATCCTTAATGATATGCTCAAGGAAGACCTTCGCATGCTCAGGCAGTTCCGTCGTCTTGCCGCCCAGGTCAGCGCGCAGCGCCTCGGCGAAGCTTGCCACCGCGCTCGCCTTCAGCGGCAGACGATGGTCAGCGGTAGCCCCCGTGGTCGAGGGTGTCGCCTCAACCACATAGAGCCGGTTCATCTCTTCGCTGGTCTGCATAACCTTACGCGCATCGGCAAAGGCGCGGGCGTAGGCTACGAAGCCAGGGCCAGGGGCCAGGAAATCGGCGTCGAGCGAGACGACGACCTTGGCTTTGCTGAAGTCGTAGCGGGTGCTGACGTACTTGCCAAAGGCCAAGCGGGCACCCTCGTAGACATTGTCGCGATTAATCGGCTCGTACTGATACCAGCGTGCCTGGGGGTAGAGCTTGCCGAACTCGGCCAACTGGGCAGCCAGGGTTGGCGAGGTGACCGTCGTGGTCAGGATACGAATACCCGCGCCCCCACCTGCGCTCTGCGCCGCCAGGCTGGTGCCAAGCGCAGCGGTGAAGTCGGCCCAGGTGCTTGCCACGCCTCCCGTGAGGACGCTCTGCGAGCGGTCGGGGTCGTACAGCGTCAGCACCTCAGCCTGAACGAACAGATCGGTCGAGCCAAGACTGGCCGGGTGAAGCAGGTTCCCCTCGATCTTCGTCGGGCGACCATCGTTCTGCCGCACCAGCACGCCCGTGGCGTAGCCGTTGAGCGTCACTGCGGTAGCGTAGAAATTCGGGATGCCGGGGGTGCGATCCAAGGGCATTTGGACGAAGGGAGCCAACGTCTTCGGGGGCATGTACGAGCAGCCGGTGACCCCCGCGAGGGCCAGCGAAGCGCCCATCAGCTTCAGGAAGGTGCGCCGCGTGACCGGGTCGTCCATCTCGGAAGCGCCGTGCGGAAACTCGCGCTCGACAAGCTCACGGAAGGCGGGCGCGTCGGCCAACTGATCGAGCGAGCGCCAAAGCTGCTTGCCGCTGGTTGAACGCAACTGCTCGCGGATGGCCTCGAAGTCGGGATTCATACTTGTCATTGCCACTGTCGCTTTGCTATCGTGGATCGCGTATTACGTATTAGGCGAAGCGTATTGCGTATTGCGCGTCGCAGAAGGCATACGCAATACCGCATACGAAATACGGACTACCGGTGACAGACCCAGCAGTTCTGGAGCTGCGTCTTCGGCATAACGCCATACTCCTGCACCAGCTTCTGCCCAAGCTCAACCTGGTTGGCGGGATGGATGTAGTTTAAGTTGAAGACCTGATCACGTGGGCGGAGGAAGTTCTCAGGGTTGCGATGGCAGTTCAAGCAGAAGCCCATAAAGAAGGCCTGCGGCTGCCAGACCACGGGCATCTCAGTGACCTTGCCGTGGCACTCCGAGCAGCCAACGCCCTTGTTGATATGGATCGAGTGGTTGAAGTAGACGAAACTGGGGACGCGGTTGACTTTCTGCCAGGAGACGGGCTGACCAGTGGCGTAGCTATCGCGTACCACGGTAAGTTTCGTGCTACCTGTTCTGATCTGCGAGTGGCAGGTCATACAGGTCTCGGTGGCCGGGATGTTCGCAAAGTACGACTTGTCGACTGACACATGACAGTAGCGACAGTCGATGCCGAGGGTTCCAGCGTGCAGTTGGTGGCTGTAGGGCACGGGCTGTTGGATCGCTACATTGATCTGTCGGTAGTAGTTTGAGCGGAAGTACACCGTCAGAATCAGAGTCAGTTCAACGATCAGGAGGACGGCGGCGAAAATGCTCAGCCGGGCCAGCAAGTTGGCATTACGGGGGAAGATCTGTCCCATGCCTCGTAGCCTTCTAGGGGAACCCTGTGCAAGGAAAGAGCTTTCGCCTATTATACTGCGCTTTGCTTTTGTGTCAACCGAACCCCTGTGCGGCCTAGCATAGGTGCTGGATGCGTTCAGCACCATGACGCCTCAAACGCTCATGCCGCATCACAATCAAGATCCTGACTATTTACATATTATGCACATTTTTATGGCACAATTAGGAAATAGCTCAGGCGCTGTGAGGTGAAAGCTGTGCATTTCCTGGGCACGGTGCTTGTTGGGCCAATCGGTTGTGATATGTTGAGCAATACTTGCGGAAGTTACACCCCTGCTGCGCCCGTGTGGCAGGGCTGATGCACCGTCGCCCGCCGGGGGGCTGAAGCCCCCGGCTCTGTGGTACGAAGCCTGCCTTCGCAGGCTGGTTGAGGCCGCGCAGGCGGCCTGCGTGCCCGTAGCCGGGGCCTTCAGGCCCCCGGCGGGCGCGCAACAACCCTTGTAGGATTGCTATCGCTTGTTCTGCTGCGGGCGGGCAGCAGGCACATCCACGGCCCGCCGTTGGTCGTCATGTCGGCGCAGCTTGCTTTATTTGTAGGTGGGGAGGTGGTGTGGAACTTCTGGCTGGCTTGAGCTATCCGCTGCGGGCACTGGCGCTGTTTAGCCAGACCCCACGGCTGTGGCGCTATGTGGTGGTGCCTATCGTGGTGAATGTCGTGGTCGGTGCGGTGCTGTATTTGGGCCTGTTTGCGACCCTCCAGCATCAGCTACAGGTGCGCCTTGAGGGTGGCCCGTTTGGCGCGGCGGTTGCGGCCATTCTGGGCCTGCTGCTGGCGGTGCTGCTGGCGGTGGCGATTGGCTTTGTGCTGGTGCGCTTCGGCGTGGTGCTTGGAGCACCCTGGTACGGCCAGCTCTCTGAAGATCTCGAAGGCATCCTGACGGGGCATGTGCATAAGCCCGACCGGCTCACGGTGGG
>CAIWXH010000380.1 GCA_903916565.1 uncultured Oscillochloris sp.
CCTGTCCTCCTGTCCCCTGTCCCCTCTCTTGTTTAAGTTCGTGCCTTGTGGCACAATAATCAGACTGTTTGGCTATCGATCAGCACCGCCAACAGCGCCGTCTCTGGACGGATTGCCTTGCAAAGACTTGACGGGAAATTTACAATTGGCTAAAGGGGCGGCGTTCTCGCGCCATAGGTTCGCCACCGCAGGCCCCTTCGGAGGTTCGCCATAGCCTTTTCCAAATACCCAAACGTGGACGAATCGGTGCAAGCTGCCCACGAAGGAGTTACCCGTGATCCGCGCCCACACGATCCGTCTGAACCCCACCCCTGAACAAACAAACCTGTTTCGACAGGCCGCAGGAACGGCGCGGTTCTGCTACAACTGGGGGTTGCGGGCTATCAAAGACGCGCTTGACCAGGGGGTGAAGGTGCCGGTGGCCCGTGCGCTGCGCGACGAGTTCAAGCGCATCCGGGCGGTGGCGTACCCCTGGACATTCCAGGTCGGCAAGTCCGCGATTGAGGGTGCCTTCGTCAACCTGGGGCATGCCGTCACCAACTTTTTTGCGAGCCGTCGTGGACGGCGCAAGGGGAAACGGGTCGGCTTTCCCACGTTCAAGTCCCGCAGGCACGGATACGGGTCATTCTATGTTGCGAATGACCGGCTCACGGTAGACGGCCACACGCTCACGGTGTCAAAGGTAGGCACGCTGAACATGACCGAATCGTTGCGCTTCGTCGGGAAGATCCTCGGTGCAACGATTCGGTATCAGGCCGGGTGGTGGTGGATCAGCATCCAGGTGGAGGTTGATCACACGCCGCCGACCCACACTGGCCCCGCTATTGGGGTGGATCTCGGTATCAAAGCGCTGGCGGTCACGAGCGAGGGTGAGGTGTTTGAGAACCAAAAGTACCTCAAGCGTGCGCTCCGCACCGTCAAGCGATTGCAACGGTCAGTCAGTCGCAAAGTGCAGGGCAGCGCCAACCGCCGGAAGGCGGTGCGGAAACTGGCAAAAGCCCATTTCCGGGTCGCCTGCCAACGCAAGGATGTGCTCCACAAGCTCACCACCGCGCTGGTGCGGCAGGCATCGCTGGTGGGGATTGAAGACCTCAACGTCGCCGGGATGCTCAAGAACCACTGCCTCGCCCAAGCCATCAGCGACGTATCGTTTGCGGAACTCCGTCGCCAACTGGACTACAAGGCACCGGCCTTCGGGAGCCGGGTCGTCGCCATCGGACGGTTCTTTGCCTCAAGCAAAACCTGCAACCGCTGTGGGCATGTCAATCGAGACCTCACGCTCGCCATGCGGGCATGGACGTGCCCCGTGTGCGGTACCGTGCTTGACCGTGACCTAAACGCGGCCCGCAATATTCGGGATGAAGCCGTACGGCTCGCTGGTGCCTGAACCCAGTCGTCTCGGTTGTGTGGCTACGTCGAGACGTAAAACCCGCCTGTGGACTGGCGGTACGACCATCCTTGGATGGCACGCTGGGATGAAGCAGGAATTTCTAGCGCGTACTTTCGGGTACATAGGAAGTAGCAGGTTCAGATGGAACAGCGGATTCACACGAACGGCCAGGACGCCCACACCGCCAACCACGACAGACTTGAGGACGAGCCGCTGATTGTGCCCGGTCGCGGTAAGCTTGAGGGCGTGAGCTACAGTTCCGATCCGCGCATCGAGGCGGCAGTTCGTAGCATCCTCACTGGGATCGGCGAGCAGCCTGACCGCGAAGGTCTGCTCAACACCCCCTCACGGGTAGCCAACATGTACGCCGAGCTGACGGCGGGCTATCATGTTGATCCGGTGGCCCTGATCAACGACGCCATTTTCACCGTTGACTATGACGAGATGGTGCTGGTGAAGCATATTGACTTCTACAGCCTGTGCGAACACCATCTGCTGCCGTTTATGGGCCAAGTTCACGTGGCCTACATCCCCCAAGGCAAGGTGGTTGGCCTGAGCAAGATTCCACGGATCGTCGAAATGTTCGCCCGGCGGCTCCAGGTGCAAGAGCGGATGACGGTGCAGATCGCCGACTTCATCAACGCACAGCTTCAGCCGAAAGGGGTGGCCGTCGTGGCCGAGGGCACGCATCTGTGCTCGGTGATGCGCGGCGTCAAGAAGGCCAACGCCAGTATGGTCACGTCGGCAATGCGCGGTATTTTTCGCGATGATCAGAAGACCCGCGCCGAGTTTATGGCCCACATTGGGCGCTCGCGCACCATCGACGGCTAAAACCCAGCGCGTCCCCGCGTAATACGAAGGAGTCATGGTGTCGCCTGCTTCACCCCAGACCTCCACCGCCGCGACCGAGGCCAAGCGCCTACCGCTGGTGCTGGTTGCTGACGATAACCTCGACAATCGGATGCTGTGCGTAGACTATCTCAAGGCCAGAGGCTTCAGGCTCGCTGAGGCTTGTAACGGACACGAGGCCGTCGCGCTGGCGATTCAACTCGACCCCGACGCGATCTTAATGGATGTCCACATGCCCGAACTCGATGGGCTAGAGGCGATGCGCCGCATTCGCGCCCAAGCAGCGCTAACGACGACCCCGATTGTGGCCCTCACCGCCCTGGCGATGGCGCAGGATCGCGTGGACTGTATGGCGGCAGGCGCTACGGCCTATCTGAGCAAGCCGGTGTCGTTACGTGCGCTGGTGCAACTGCTGATGCAACTCATCAGTGGGCAGAGCGCCGTCTGAGCCACCCCCGTGCGTAGCCGTCTGACGCACCATCTGCGTGTGGCCCACGCGCTGACGCGCCGGGCTGTGGTAAGATGGGCCTATTCTGCCGCACTTACAATCTACGGAGGGGTCGCATGGGCCTGATGGACGGAAAGAAGGGCTTGGTTTTGGGTGTCGCCAACGATCATTCAATCGCGTGGGGGATCGCGCAGGCGCTTCACCGCGAGGGTGCTCAGTTGGGTTTCACCTATGTGGGCGAGGCCATCGAGCGCCGCGTGCGGCCCCTGGCAACAAGCCTTGGCGCAACTCTGATTGAGCCTTGCGATGTCAGTAGCGACGAGCAGATCGATGCGCTGATGGCGCACACCCGCGAGGTCTTCGGCCAGATCGACTTCCTCATCCACGCCATCGCCTTCGCCAATAAAGACGAACTCAACGGCTCGTACCTCAAGACCACGCGGGCGGGCTTTCGGGTGGCGATGGAGGTAAGCGCCTACTCGCTGACGGCCCTAGTCAAAGCCGCCGATCCGATCCTCGCCCCTGGCGCCTCGGTGATCACCCTGAGCTACTACGGTGCCCATAAGGTGCTGACCAACTACAACGTCATGGGCGTCGCCAAGGCTGCCCTAGAGGCCAGCGTGCGCTATTTGGCCGCCGACCTCGGCCCGCGTGGGATTAGGGTCAACGCCATTAGCGCAGGAACGATCCGCACCTTGGCCGCAAGCGGCGTCGGCAACTTCCGCTCGCTGCATAGGAATGTGGCCGAACACGCCGCGCTGCGCCGCAACGTGACCATCGAAGATGTCGGTAATACCGCCCTCTGGCTGTGCAGCGATCTGTCCAGCGCCGTAACTGGCGATGTGATCTATGTTGACGCTGGCTTCAACATTATGGGGCCACGCAAGTCTGAGGACTAGCTGCCCCGTGGCGATGCGCCGGTCGCTGTGCTACAATGCCGCGCACAACTACCGTACCCCGTAGCGACACGAGGTTGACCAATGCCCATTCCAGTAGCGGTGGTAGCAAGCGACATCGGCACCGGCGTACGGCTGGCGTCGCTGATCCCGACCGACGCCTTTACGGTGGCGCAGCGTACGCCCACAAGCGTGCCCGCCGAGTTGCCGGGACTGTTCATCATCGCGCTGCCCGCGCTCAATACGCCCGAAGAGGAACTGATTGAACGCCTGCGCGCCGACGAGACCACGGCGGGTATCCCCATCGTGATCGCCAGCGCCCTGCCAATGGTTCATCTCCAGTCGGTGCCCTACGCCTCAGATTGGACGATTGCGATTGTCGAGGAGCCGGTGCGCGCCGAGGTGTTGGCCGAGACGATTAAGTTTCTGCTCAACCCCGACGCCTAGCGCGGCACCTCGACCCGCCCCAGAATGCGCCCCAGCGCCGTGTCCGCCGTCAGTCCCTCAATCTCAGCCTCGGGGCGCAAAATGATCCGGTGACGATAGACGGGGCGCACCAGCGCCTTGATGTCGTCGGGCGTGACATACGCCCGACCTTGAACCGCCGCATACGCTTTTGCCGTCAGCAGCACCGCTACGCTGGCCCGCGTCGAGCCGCCCAGGAGCAAATCGGGGCTGCGCCGACTCTCCTGCGTGATCGCGCCAATATAGCGCAGCACCCCTTCCTCAACCGTCACCGCACCGATTTCCTCACGACATGCCGCCAGTCCTTCCGGGTCGAGCACGGGCCGCAGGTTGGCCGCCTCAAGGTTGCGCGCATCAAAGCCCCGATGGTAGCGCCGCAACACCTCTAGCTCCACCTCACTCGGCGGATAGTCAATCAGCAGCTTGAACAGGAAGCGGTCGAGCTGCGCCTCGGGCAGCGGGTAGGTGCCCTCGTACTCTATCGGGTTCTGCGTGGCGATCACAAAGAACGGGTCAGGCAGCAGCAGCCGCTCACCCTCAATCGTCACTTGGCGCTCCTCCATCGCCTCAAGCATCGCGCTCTGCGTCTTGGCAGGGGCGCGATTAATCTCGTCGCCGAGCAGCACCTGGGTGAAGATCGGGCCACGGCGCAGCCGAAACTGCCCCGTGGTCGCCTCGAAGATCTGCGTGCCCACCACGTCGGACGGCATCAGGTCGGGGGTGAACTGGACGCGCTTATACTCGGCCTGGATCAGCATCGCCAGCGTCTTCGCCATCAGCGTTTTGGCCGTACCCGGCACGCCCTCAAGCAGCACATGGCCCCCAGCAAGCAGCGCCACCAGCAGCAGCGTGAACGGCTCCTCTTGCCCCACCAACACCTTACGCGCCTCGGCCCGCAGCGCCTCGGCAAGCTCCTGGGTTCGCACAGTTACTCCTTTAGGGTTCAGGGGTCAGAAAACATCTTGCCATCATGACGCCTTGCGGCTTGGCGACTTTGCGGCTTTGCGTGAGATCTGCCCGGCCTTGCGGCTTTGCGCGAAGCCGCTCCGGCCTTGCGGCTTGGCGGCTTTGCGCGAGATCGCTCCGGCGTTACACCGACAAGATCGCCAGGGCAGCGGTAAGCCGCAGCACCTCGGCGCTGGGGCGAAGATGACTGGCCTTAGCCAGCAGCACGGCACCGTCGGCGTCACCACCGAGACGCTGCGCCTGGGCCAGCCCCCAAAGGTCGAGTTTGGCGGCACGGAGCGCCTCGTGGGCCAGCGCTGCCACGGCGTCTGGATCGCTAGACGCGCCCGCAAGCGCGTGCAAGGCAAGCTCGACG
>CAIWXH010000381.1 GCA_903916565.1 uncultured Oscillochloris sp.
AACATGGCAGCCTCCCTAGATTGGTCACCGCTTTCCGTGCGGCAGATGCCACACAGCGAGGGCGCGTCGCATTAGTATCATCAGTAGATGCACATGCATTATACCCGAGCGCGGGGTGGCGTCAACTAAAGGTGGTGGTTGCACCGTCGCCTGCCGGGGGGCTGAAGCCCCCGGCTACGCGGTGCGAAGCCGGCCTTCGCCGGCTGGTTGAGGCCGCGCAGGCGGCCTTCGTAAACGTAGCCCGTGGCTTCAGCCACCGGGCGTGCAACCGTCAGGTGGTGATCACCGCCCGCCTGCCGCTGCCTCGTAGGCGGCCAGGGTGCGCTCGGCGGTGACGCGCCAGTCGAAGATCTGCGCCCGCGCCAGACCGCGCACCCGCAGCTCGTGGTGCAATGCGGCGTCGGTCAGCACGCGCTCAATCGCCGCCGCGAAGCCGCCGGGGTCGTGCGGCGACACCAGCAGCCCCGCGTCGCCGACCACCTCGGGCAGGCTTGAGCTGTTCGAGGTGATCACCGGGGTGCCACAGGCCATCGCCTCTAGGGGCGGCATGCCAAAGCCCTCGTAGATCGACGGAAAGACAAAGACGGTCGCCGCCGCATACCAGAGCGGCAGTTCCTCTTCCTCGATATAGCCAACGAAGCGCACCCGCTCGCGCAAGCCCAGTTCGTCGAGCCGCTGAAAGACGGCATCGTAGAGCCAGCCCTTGCCGCCGCCCACCAACAGCGGCACATCGTGCCGCCGCGCCACCTCGGCGTACGCCTCCAGCAGCGTCGTCAGATTCTTACGCGGCTCCAGGGTGCCCACATACAGCACGAAGCGCTCGGGCAAGCCCTTGGCAGCGCGAAAAGCCGCCAGGGCCGACGGCGCGGGCGGGCGAAAGTGGGCGCGCACGGCGTTCGGCGTCACGACAACGCGCTCGGCGGGCACGCCCAACAGCCCCACCACCTCGCGCTTGGTGTGTTCCGAGACGGCCAAGATACGGGCAGCGTGACGGACACTCAGGCGGGTAGCGAAGTCGAGGTAGGTGCGATTGTAGGCGCGGAAGGTTTGGGGAAAGCGAATGAAGGCCAGGTCGTGAACGGTGACCACGCCAGGCGTGGGGCAAACGATGGGGAGCACGTTCAGCACACCGTGGAAGACATCGGCGTGAATGCGCCGGATCAGCAACGGGGCCAGCAGTTGCTCCCACGGAATGCGTACCCGTGGGTTAATCGTCGGCAGGCGGCTTGGCAGCACGCGAAAGTTTGGCGGCAGGCCCAAGGCGCGGTTATCGAGGCCACGGGTCGTGTAGACGCTGTAGCGATTCGCGTGGTCGATCTGACCCAGGTGGATGAGTACCTGCTCGATATAGTGCGAGACGCCAGCGCGCCGGAACGAGCGCGTGTGGGCGAGCAGGTGGGCATTGATCGCGACGTGCATAGGGTAGAGTGCGACCCGCAGACGGGGCTGGGTCGCCTAAACATCAGCGTTGCAGGCTGCTGACCGTCGGCAGTGCGGGGTATGCTTGGTGTGGCACCAGACCCCAGTCGGCAACCGGGTAATAGATCACCCACGCCTGACCGACCACCCGGTCAAGGGGCAACGCCCCCCACTCACGCGAGTCGCTAGAGTTGCCACGGTTGTCGCCCATCACAAAGATCTCGCCCGCAGGCACATGGACTGGGCCGCTCTGACAGGCTCCGCCTGTCAGGCAAAAGGTCGAGGCACCCTGGAGAAACGGCTGGTCGATCTGCGTGCCATTGATGAAGACTTTGCCGTCGCGAACTTCCAGTTGGTCGCCGGGCAGGCCGATCACCCGCTTGATATAGTCCTTCGACACATCACGCGGGTACTCGAAGACGACAATATCGCCGCGCTGGGGCTGGTGGAAGGGGTAGATAATCCGCTGGGACAACTTCTCTTGGCCGGGCAACAGCCGCAGGGGCGCGTTGAGGTCGAAGTGAAAATAGACCAGCTTGTTGACCAGAATATACTGACTCGTGTGCAGGGTTGGCTCCATGCTCGAACCTTCAATCTTGAAGTTCTGCACAATCCCGCGCACAATAAAGAAGACCAGCAGGATGAAGAGTGCGGTCTCAAGCAACTCGCGAACTACTCTGCGTACGCGCAGCGGGGCTTCGGTTGGGCGCGTGCCTTCAAGCTCGGGTGCCCATGGTGAGGATTCAGTACGGGGGAAATCGGGGGGGGCGGGTTCAGGGGCATCGGCGCCAAAACCGGGCCGCAGGGGTGTCTCATCCATTGTACTCTCGGCGCTGCGGCATTGTCGCGCACTGCGCGTATACTATAGGCTAGAGCCTAACCATCGGGCTGAGGGCGTCACGTTCTCACCTAAAAAGCTCAAGCGCATTATACTCGACGGGTGTCCAAAACGCTAGGCACCATAGATCCCAGGAGCGTCCATGTCGGATGACGTAGAGCTTGCCGATCTGGTCACGACGGACGGCGCGCGAACGGTGTGCCGCGCCTGCCAGTGGCGCTGTGCCTTGGCCCCAGGCGAAACAGGCCGCTGCCATGTGCGGGTCGGCACCAACGAGGGGCTGGCCCTCCTCAACCATGGCCTGATCGCGGGCGCCACGATTGGCCCCATCGAAGATCACGGCCTGTGGCATTTTTTCCCCGACTCGCAGGTGCTCGGCATCGGCGGTTGGGGCTATGCCACCGTGGCCGACCAAGCACGCGGCCCGTACGGGAGCATCCCCGAGGACCCCGCGAAGCGCCGCAAGCTCGACGCCGACCGTGCTGCCAACTTCGCGCTTGAGCGCCTCTGTCGCGGCGTAGTCTGGGCCTATGGCGAGCCAGCGGTCAACCACGAGTATATGCGCGGTCTGCTTCAGTTGAGCCGCGCCTCTAGCCGCTACACCGCGATTATCACCACCGGCGCGATGACCGAGGAGGCGCTCGACCAGATCGGCCACTATCTCGACGGGATGAACTTTGACTTGCGCGGCTTCAGTGACGCGAGTTACGCCCGTCTGGGTGGTCTGCCCAATTGGCAGGGCGTGCTTGCCATCGCCGAGCGCGCCCGCAACCGCTGGAACTGTCACCTTGAGGTGACCACCCGCATTCACCACGGGGTCAACCACGACCCCGACGAACTGCGTGCGCTGATTGGCTGGATCAAGGACGCGCTGGGGCCATATACGCCGTGGCACGTCCTGCCCGGCGACGCGGGCAGCGAGACTGCCGCCGCGACGATGCGCGCCCGCCGCCTTGGGCACGAGGTGGGCCTGCACTATATCTACGGTGCCGAGCCCAATCAGCCGACCCGCTGCCCCGCCTGTCAGCAGATTGTGATCACCCGCACCAACGGCGGCGCCCGGCTCACTGGTCTCACCGGCACGGCCTGTTCTGCATGCGGCCACGAGACGAAGCTGCATACGTCGATCTTCAAGCCGCGTGAGGGCCGCGCTGTCGCTGGGTGACGGGCCAGCGCCTAGCTGAAAGAGGGGGTGCGGAGGGGCTGCGCCGGTGGCGGTTGGTGCGCCGGTCGTTGCGCCGGTTGCCACGAGTTGGCAGCTTGACACCTACGGCATCGTGCCCCGCTCTGACATGCAGCGCGAGCGGGCGGCGATTGTACTCGCCGAGGGCTACCAGGAGGTGCGGCGGATGACCGCTGGGGCCACGCACCGCACACAGATCAACGCCGCCCACGAAACTTCCGTGGGCGGCGCTGTTTGTGCGGTAGCCGTGCGAAAATCTCCGCACGCCATACCCGCAGCTTCCGTAGGCCAGCGGGCGATGATCGCCTCGTGTCAACGCAATGACCATCGTGAGCTGCCCACCATGAAGAACCAGAACGAAGTCTTTGGTCGCCTGCTCAAAGCTGGTATCGCCAGCATCGCCAACTGCGCGGGCAAGACGGCGGCGGTGGTCGAGGAGAATCTGGGTGCCACTAGTACATGTTGGCGGAAATACGCGGCAGGTTTTGTACCACGAAGTTCACGAAGATCACGCAGGCCGAACCGCGTACTGCTGCGCTCCGTGCCTGACGAGAATCACCGTGCAACCCGACAGGAACTTCCAGAAAGCTGTACTAGCGGCGTGTCGGCGGATACGATCCAGCGCTACAAGAGCGGCTTTGTGCCGCCTGATAGTACGTCCATCAAGCTGCGCGCCGAGGCGGCGGTGCGGCGCGGCTTCCTTGGGAGCCGATGATCACCACGACGGGCGGCAACCCCAAAGCCTTCGAGATCACCTTGGGCCTCGTTAAGCCCATACCTTGCCACAAGCGCTGAAAGGTACACACTTGTGCTAGATGGATCAAGCCCCAATACGGACGCGCCTAGGTTACCCCGCCACCTCCAGCGGGCCGAGGGCTGGCTCTGGCCGACGACGGTCGGCCTGAGCGCCTTTCTGCTCTTCGCCGTGCAGCCTCTGGTGGCGCGGCTCGTCACCCCCCTGCTGGGCGGGTCGAGCAGCGTCTGGAACGTGGCGCTCATGTTCTTCCAGACAGTTCTGCTCGTGGGCTACGGCTACGCCCACGCCGTCAGGCGACTGCCCCACCGGGTTCAGTTGGCCCTCCATGTCGGGCTGCTGCTGGTGGCGATCACGCTGCTCCCGTGGGTCGGCATCAACCTCGATGCGCTCGACCGGCCTGGGCTGCCGGAGCCGGCGCGGGTGCTTCTGATCCTCGCAGCCCTCGTGGGCGTGCCCTACCTGATGCTGACCACCCACGGGCCGCTGCTCCAGCGCTGGTTTACACAGGCCCGTGGGCCGGGCAGCGACCCCTACCGGCTCGCGGCGGTGAGTAACGCCGCCAGCCTAGCGGCCCTGCTCGCCTACCCGCTGCTGATCGAGCCACTGCTGGGCCTGCGGGTGCAAATTGGGCTCTGGTGCAGCGGGTTTGTGCTGCTGGCGGGCTGCGTGACGCTCCTTGGCCTGATCGCAGCGCGGTCGGCCCCCGCGCCCGAGGCGGCCACAGCAGCGGCCCGTGCCTCCTCCGCACCGATCCCGTGGCCGCGAGTCGCGGCGTGGGTCGGGTTCAGCGCCCTCCCCTCGGCCCTCGTGGTCGGGCTCACCAGCACCATCTCGAACGATGTGGGCGCCTTCCCCCTGATGTGGACCCTGCCCTTGGCGATCTACCTGCTCACGCTCCAGCAGGCGTTCTCTGGCGATGCGACCATCGAGCGCATCCGCCGCGAACGCTCCGCAACCCTGGTGCTGAGCACGCTGCTGCTCGCTATCGTCTCGCTGCTGCTGACCTCCAACATCTTCCTGATCCTGGCAGCGAGCCTGGTGACGCTCTACTACCTTGGGCGGGCCTTCCACGGCGAGCTTGTCGCCCGCCGCCCGGAGCCGCAGCAACTTACTGCGTTCTACCTCTGGATGGCCGTGGGCGGGGCGCTCGGGGGGGGCGCGGCGGCGCTGCTGGCACCGATCCTCTTCCGCACGCCGCTAGAGACCCCGCTGATGCTCTGCATCGCGACCGTCGTGCTGGCGTGGCCCGGCTGCCGCCGCCTGCTCGCCCGTCGCCCGCTGCCCAGGGCGGCGATTATGCTGCTGACCGCCGCCGCCCTCGCCATTGTCCTCGCGGCTGGCGCGGGGCAGGGCGACTCCGCCAAGACGCTCCAGCAGGCGCTGGTGCTGAGCCTCACCCTCCTGCCGCTGATCGCGCGACGCCGGGCCTATCTGCTGGCGGTGACGCCGATCCTGGCCCTGGCCCTGGCGGGGGCCGGGGCGCTCGGTAACCTCACGGTCTTGTCTGGTACGCCTGTGCTGACGGTACGCAGCTTCTACGGTGTGAACCGCGTGCTCACGTTCAGCGGCAACTTCACGGTTCTGGTACACGGCACCACGATACACGGTATCCAGCACAACGTCGGGCTGCCGGGGCGCCCTGAGGTCATCAGCTACTACGCAGCGGATGGCCCGCTGGGCACCGTGTTCCGCTCCACGCGCATGGCCCGCGCCCAGCGCATCGGCATGGTCGGGCTTGGCGCCGGGGTCACGGCATGCTACGCGACCCCCGGCCAGCGCTGGGAGTTCTACGAGCTGGATGCGGCGGTGGTGCGGATCGCCCGCGATCCGCGCCTCTTCACCTACCTGCGTGACTGCACCCCCGACGCGGCGATCATCGTCGGCGATGCCCGCGTGACCCTGCGCGGCGCCCCCGACGGTGCCTATGATCTGCTGATCATTGACGCCTACGCGGGCGACACGGTGCCCATGCACCTGCTCACCAGCGAGGCATTTGCGCTCTACCGCCAGAAGCTGAGTCCTGACGGGATCATGGCGATCCACATCTCGCATCGGGTGATCAACCTCGCCCCGCTAATCGCCCCCCTTGCCGATGCCTACGGCCTTGTCGGCAGACGCGCCATCTTCAAGGCCACCGAGGAGCAGCGCAACAGGGGTGTCAGCAACTCCGACTGGATCGTACTCTCGTCCGACCCGGCCACGATCAATGCGGTGGCGGCAGGGCGCGACTGGCAGGATCTGGCGGATCTGCCCCGCGCCGATCTGCTCACCGACGACACCGTCTCAATTGTCCCAGTGCTGGCCAACCTGAAAGTCTTCAGCCAGATCCGCCCGGCCCAGCAACCGTAGGCGCGCCCCTTCCACGGCAATTCCTGGGGCGCCAACTAACTGTAGCCGGGGTTTTGCAGCGCAAGGTGTCTCTGCAACAAATGCAGAATAATCCTGCATGTGATAGGCCAGGCGCACCAGTTCTACCGGAAGCCCGGGCTGCGATCTAGCGCGTGTAGGGCGCGACCTCGTAGGCGCTCTCGACCATGCCCATTAGGCAGGCGTCGTAGAAGATCACGTCGAAGCGGCCCAGCTCGCCCCGCCCCCGTGTCCCGTGTCGAGAGCGAGTTGTTGCTGAAGCGGTCGTAGCTTATGCCACGGAAGCCACCCGAGAGGCAGCAGCCAGGGTGGCCGATCTGCGCCGCAACGTCGAACTCGGGTGCCCAGCCGCCGCCGTGATCCACGATTGAGAGCATGGTGTACGCCGATCCAGGGTATAGCAATCCTATCCTGGTTCTTGAATCCGGGGGGCTGAAGCCCCTGGTGCTTGGTTGGCGAAGCCTGCGAAGGCAGGCTCGTGCAGCCCGCTTCAACGGGCTTCGCAGGTACGAGCCCGTGGCTTCAGCCACCGGGCGGGCGTTTTGGACGGGCACGGTGCTTCACAACCAATATAGGATTGCTATAGACCTCTTGCTGGCGTTCACCAGATGATCGGCTCAGATCCAGGGCGTGGTTCAAGAGGCCGACGGCCTGAGCCGGATGGCCCTGTAGCAGATGG
>CAIWXH010000382.1 GCA_903916565.1 uncultured Oscillochloris sp.
GGCCGAGTTGCGCCAGCAGTTTAGCGAGGCCAGGGGCGAACTGCGGAGCCAGCTTGGCACCTTAGAGCAGCGCTGCGCGCAACTGGAGAAACTTGCCGCCCGTCGCGAGGCGGTGGTGGTCGAAATCCGCACGCTTGGCGAACAGCTTGTCGCGCTGGGGCCGCTGGCGATTGAGCGTGAAACCCGCGCCGAAGAGCGCACCGCGCTCGACCTGCGCTCCGACGAGCTAACCAACCTTCAGCGCCGTCACGACCGCCTGGAGTCGCAGATCAAGCTGCGCCACGATCAACTGGTGCAGCAGCGCGACGAGCAGCAGCGCACGCTGCGTGGCCTCGACAAGCAGCTTGCCGACGAGGTGCGCTGGCGGCAAGAGCTGGCGACCGCCCGCGCTGCCGCCGCGCAGCTTGCGGGCGACGAGGCGCAACTGGCCGCGCTGCGCGACCAGGAACAGCGTGAGGTTGATGCGCTCAGCCACCAGCGCGCCGAGGGTACGCGGCTGAAAACCGCCGCCGACAAGCTCAAGGCCAACCAGAAGCTGCTGGCCGATGCCGGTGGCGCCTGCCCGGTCTGCCGCAGCGAACTGGGCGAAACCGGGGTGGCGCACGTCCAGGCGCACTACGAAACCGAACTGACGGAGCTACGCGCCGCCTACAGCGAGGCCAAGCGCCAGGCCGACGCGGGCGAACTTCAACTGAAACAGGCGCGGGCGACGGCGACTGACCTGGAGCGCCAGATCGCCAATCTGCGCCGCAGCGCTGCTCAAGCCGACGCGCTTGAGCGCCAGCTTCGCCAAGCCGAAACGTGGCAGGCGGAGCGGGTCACCCTCCAGCAGCAGGCCGACGCGCTTCAGCAGCAGATCGCGGCGCGGGCCTTCGAGCCAGAGGCCCAGGCCGAACTCGCCACCGTCGTGGGCGAACTGGCCGCTTGCGGTGACACGAGCGAACTGGCGCAGCAGCGCAAGCGCCTCGACGAGCAGTTGCGCCAGCTCGACAAGCGCCTGCGCGAGCGCGATAAGGTTGAGGGCCAGCGCGATGCTCGCCAGGAGGAACTGGCCCGCGCCGAAACGGATCTGGCCGCGCAGCCCGCACTCTTGGCCGAAATCGCGGAACTGCGCCGCGTCATTGAGCAAAGCGACTTCGCCCACGCCATCTACAACGAAGGGAAAGAGGTCGGCGCCGCCATTAGCGCGCTTGGCTACAGCCCCGAGGCCCACGCCGCCGCCCGCGAGCAGGCCCGCGACCTGGGGCGCTGGACGAAGGAAGAGCACGAGCTTCAGTTGGCGGAGCAGCGGCTCGACGCCGACCGTAAGCTGCTGGCCCAGACCGACGAGCTGCGAACGCGGGACGCTGCCGCGTTCGAGCAGCGCACCCGCGACGACGCCCTGTTAGAGCAGGAACTGCGTGCGCTGCCGAGCGCCACGAGCGCTGCCGCTGCGAACGCTGAGGAATTGAGCCGCGCCCGTTACGGCCTTCAGGCCGCCAATAACGACCTTGGCGAGAAGCGCGGCTACCTGAAGATGGCCCAGACCGCCGCCGACCAGCTTGAGCGCGAGCGTGAGACGGAGCGCAGCCTGACCCAGCGCCACAGCCTGTTTGCCGAACTGGCCGAGGCGTTTGGCAAAAGGGGCGTCCAGGCCATGCTGATCGAACTGGCGATCCCCCAGATCGAGGACGAGGCGAATCGCCTGCTTGGGCGCATGACCGACGGCCAGATGCACCTCAGCTTCGACACGCAGCGCGACACCAAGACGACCGGCACCACCATCGAGACCCTAGAGATCAAGATTGCCGACGCCCTGGGCACCCGCATCTACAACGCCTTCAGCGGCGGCGAGGCGATGCGCGTCAACTTCGCCGTGCGAATCGCCCTGTCGCGCCTGCTGGCCCGCCGTGCGGGTGCCCGCCTGGAAACCCTGGTGATTGACGAAGGCTTTGGCAGCCTCGACAGCCTTGGCCGCGAGCGCATGGTCGAGGCGATCACCAGCGTCCAAGCCGACTTCCGCCGCATCATTGTCATCACCCACATTGATGAGCTGAAGGACCGCTTTGCAGACCATATTGAAGTGACGAAGACCGCGCTAGGCTCACGCTGGGAGCTACGGTGAGGCTAGCCGCAACACAAGGAGCGCACGATGTCGGGACATGAGCTCATCGTCCTTGGCGGCTCGGCAGGCGGCATCGAGGCGCTCTCGCAGATTATCGCCGCGCTGCCCGCCGATCTGCCCGCAACGGTCTGCGCCGTCATTCATGTGCCCGCCGACGGGCCAGCGCTGCTGGTCGAGGTGCTTACCAGGGCCGGACAGATGCGCGTGGTGCGCGGGGTTGACGGCATGCCCATCGAGCGTGGCTGCCTGTATGTGCCGCCGCCGGATCATCATTTGCTGGTCGAGCCGGGGTGCCTACGTGTTGTCCGGGGGCCAAAAGAGAATGGCTTTCGCCCGTCGGTTGATGCCCTATTTCGCACAGCGGCGCGGGCCTATGGCCCGCAGGTGGTTGGCGTCATCCTCACCGGGATGCTCGACGACGGCACGGCGGGGCTGCTTGCGGTCAAGCGCCGGGGCGGCGTGACGCTGGTGCAAAACCCAGACGACGCGCTCTTCCCCAGTATGCCGCGCAGCGCCCTGCGCTATGTGACGGTGGACGCCGTGCTGGCGTTGGCGGAGATCGCCCCGGCGCTGGTGCGTTTGGCCGCTGCGTCGCCAGAGGTCGGGGCGACGCTTGTTAGCCTACCAGCCGCTGGTGCGACAGCCGACGATGCAGCGGGCGACTTGCCGCCCCCTGCGACAAGCGTCGTGGCGCTCACCTGTCCCGATTGCGGCGGGGTCATGGCCGAAGCGTATGACGGCGAGTTGCTGCGCTTTCACTGTCCCGCTGGGCACCGCTACTCACGCGAGAGTCTGGTGGAACAGCAGTCGCGGGCGCTGGACTACACGCTCTGGTCGGCGTACAACGCGCTGAGCGAGCGGGTGATGCTGGCGCAGCGCCTGATGGACGACGCCGAGGCGTTAGGCGACACGATGGGCCGACGGCGCTTCAAGGCACTGGCAACCCAGGCCCAGAAGCAGCGCGACCAGATCAGTCGCGCCTTCACCGCAGACCAGGGGCTTGAGGGGGAAGGGTGAGGAGATGGGGAGATGGGGAGATGGGGAGATGGAGAGATGGGGAGGTGGGGAGATGGGGAGATGGGGAGGTACACCTCTACACCTCTACACCTCTCCACCTCTACACCTCTACACCTCTACACTGACGTGGCCCCTACGCCACGGGGGCGTGTTCGACCTCGGGTTCAGGCTCGCGGGTGATGTCGCGCAGCGTGCCAAGGTCGCGGATCAGCTCGGTGAAGAGGACCCCGTGGAGATGGTCAATCTCGTGCTGAAGCGCCCAGCCGAGCAGCCCATCGGCCTTGCGAATCCGGCGGGGCTTCCCGGCGATGTCCTGAAACTCCACCGTGACCCAGGTCTGACGGGGAACTTGGCCGTACCAGCCGGGCAGGCTCAGACAGCCCTCGTCACGCATCACCTCTTCGCCACTCGTCTTGACGATCTTCGGGTTGAAGAAGACATACTCTTCGGCGGGGGCGACCTCGACCTCGCTGCCGTCGGGCTGCTCCTCATACTCGGGGGGGATGCCGATCACGCAGAGCCGGATGGGCACGCCAAGCTGGGGGGCGGCCAAGCCGACGCCGTTGGCCGCGTGCATCGTCTCGAACATATCGGCGACTAACTGTTTGAGCGTACGATCCGGCAGCTTCACAAGCTGACAGTGCAGCTTGAGGATCTTCTTGTCGTCCGCGTTATCAATCCGCAGCACCCGTCGTAAGGCCATCTGCTTGTTCTCCAGGTCACGTTGCAGGTTTGGAATCGCACCAATGCTACAGCAAATTATAACATGGTCAGTCCCGCCTACAGCACGTGGGCCGGGTCTACATCAACGCTCCAGCCGACGAGCGGGCTGAGGGCGGCGAGGATTTCGACCAGGGTCGCGGCGGGGGTCGCGGCGGGCAGGCGCACGATCAGGTGCCAGCGCCAGCGCCCACGCGCCTGCTGAATGAAGGCGGGGGCTGGCCCAACCAGCCCCCAGCCAACCAGGTGACGGCGCTCGATCTGCGTGTGAATCCGCTCGGCGAGATGCTCGGCCTCACGCTGGGCGGCGACTGCGCTGGGCGCCGCGTAGACAAAGCGCACCAGCCGACTGAAGGGCGGGTAGCCCGTCTCGCGCCGATAGGCGATCTCCTGCGCGTAGAAGCCGGGGTAATCGTGTTCTTGGGCGGCCAGCAGCGCGTAGTGTTCGGGGTTGTAGGTCTGGATGATCACCTGCGACCCAGCGGTGCGCCGCCCGGCCCGCCCTGCGACCTGGGTCAGCAGTTGGAAGGCCCGTTCGCCGCTGCGGAAGTCGGGCAGGTGCAGCCCCGTGTTGGCGGCGACCACGCCGACCAGCGAGACAAGGGGCAGGTCAAGCCCCTTGGCGATCATCTGCGTCCC
>CAIWXH010000383.1 GCA_903916565.1 uncultured Oscillochloris sp.
AAAGGTGTTGCGCTCCTTCATGCATTGGCTAGTCCAGTTCGAGCCGGGAACCGAGGTTCCCGACGATGCCATCTTCGGTCGTCTACCCGAGCGGCAGGCGCCACATATTTACAGTGAGCAGGAGATCATCGACCTGCTGGCCGCCGCGCGGAAGCTTGGGCCTGCGTCTGGCTTACGCAGGATCGTCTACGAGACGTTATTTGGTTTGCTTGCCAGCACCGGGATGCGGATATCCGAGGCGCTGGCATTGACCAATGCCGACGTCGACCTCAAGCAGGGAATGCTCACCATTCACCTGGCCAAGTTCGGTAAATCGCGCCAGGTACCCCTGCATCCGAGCACCGTGGAGGCCCTGCGCCACTATCGGGGGAGGCGCGATCTGGCCGGCATATCTGTGCAGGACGATGCCCCCTTCTTCGTCGGCACGCGAGGCCGACGGCGGGGAACGCCCCTGGGCGACCGGCAAGTGCATCGCGTCTTCATCGAGTTGCGCGAACGGTTGGGCTGGCGCAACCGCGGTGCCCACCATGCCCCGCGCATCCATGACCTGAGGCACACCTTCGTCGTGCGCCGCATCGTGCTGTGGCAGGCACAGGGGGTGGACGTCGATCAAGCGATGCTGTCGCTGTCGACCTACGTCGGGCACGCGATGGTAACCAACACCTACTGGTATCTCTCGGCGGTACCGGAGTTGATGGCGCTGGCCGCAGAGCGATTCGAGACGTTCATGTCGCTATCGGAGGAGCACCATGCGTAATGCCACCGCACCCAATCCGCCGTCGTTCGCCGCACTGGTGCAACAATTCTTCACCGATCATCTGGTCACGCAGCGGGCGGTCAGCCCGCGCACGGTGGCCTGCTACCGCGACGCCATAATGTTGTTCCTGGACTTCGCCAGCCATAAGCTGAGCAAGATGCCGACCAGCCTGCAACTGATCGACATCCAGCCTGAACTGATCCTGGCGTTCTTGGATCATCTGGAGCAGGAGCGGCATAACGGGGTTCGCAGCCGCAACCTGAGACTGACCGCGCTGCGCGCGTTCCTGAAGTTCGCCGGTCGGCGTGACGTGGCCTCGCTGCATGTGGTCGAGCGGGCACTGGGGGTCCCGATGAAACGCTTCGAGCGGCCCATGTTGGGCTACCTCACGCGGGAGGAAATGGTTGCGGTGCTGGGGCAACCCGGAGAAAGCTGGTCTTCGCAGCGAGACCATTTGCTGTTGGCCATGCTCTACAACACCGGCGCGCGGGTCTCCGAGATCATTGGCGTGCGCGTGGTCGACGTCGTCCTCGACGGCGCTGCCTGTGTGCATCTGCACGGTAAGGGGCGCAAGCAGCGGTCGGTGCCGTTGTGGGCTCATACCGTCGTGGAGGTGCGCGCCTGGCTGCGGCTGAACCCGACGCTTCGCGGCGAGGCCGCCCTGCTGCCCAACCGTGATGGGCGACCGATGTCCCGATCTAACGTCGCTCAGCGTCTGAATCTCGCTGTTGCTCGCGCGGCTATTCAAGAACCCGGCCTCCTCAAGAAGCGGGTCTCGCCGCACGTACTGCGCCACACCACGGCGATGCACCTGTTGCAGTCGGGCGTGCCCTTCAACGTGATCGCGCTATGGCTCGGGCACGAGAGCGCGACGACCACCCATCGCTACGTGGAAGCCGACCTCGCAATGAAGGAGAAGGCGCTCGCCCGGCTGGAGGCACCCGACACACAGATACGTCGGTACCAGGCGCCGGATTCACTCATGCGTTTCCTGCAAACGCTGTAACTATGCGCAGCCTTCACCGGCTCAGATGGCTCTCCGCCATAGGGGCCGGCGCTACCCGCGTCCGATCACCTGCGCATAGTTGCGATGTGCGCATAGGGGTCGCTGGACTAAACCGCTGACGCGGTAGTGGTGGTCAACCGCCGGATTTGGTGGTTCAGATATACGAGAAGCTCAGATCGGAGAACGATGGGGTTGCTGCTTGCAGCACTTCCCTCAATTCCGATAAGGAACTTTGCCATGACCCTGCTACGCCAGCGGATGCTCGAAGACATGGGCATCCGAAATCTTGCCGACAATACCCAGTTGGCCTACCTGCGCCAGATCATCGCCTACGCCAAACACTTTCACCGCCGGCCGGAAGATCTCGGGCCGGAAGAGGTTCGTGCCTATCAGGTCTATTTGGCGAAGAACCTGGGGCTCTCGCCAAGCAGTGTCAGCGTCGCGACCGGCGCACTGCGATTCCTGTACAAGGTGACGCTCAAACGTGCTTGGGCCATCGAAGAGATCCCGATGCCCAAGAGGCCATTCAGGCTGCCGGTGATTCTCAGCCCTGAGGAAGTGATGCACTTCCTGGACTCGATCGTCAATCTCAAGCACCGAGCGATTCTCATGACGGCCTATGCGGCGGGCTTGCGCATCTCCGAAGCCACCCACCTCAAGGTCACCGACATCGACAGCCAGCGCATGATGCTCCGAGTCGATCAAGGCAAGGGGCGCAAAGATCGCTATGTGATGCTCTCGCCGCGCTTGATCGAGGAGTTACGCTCGTACTGGAAAGCCGTGCGACCGACGCTGTGGCTGTTTCCGGGCGACTATCCTGAGAAGCCGATTACCCGCAGTGCCGTACAGCAGGCTTGCCAGAAGGCACACCGTGCTTCGGGCATCAAGAAACTGCTCACGCCGCACTCGCTGCGCCACGCGTTTGCCACTCACCTGCTTGAATCGGGCACCGATGTGCGCACTATCCAACTTCTGCTCGGACACCGTAGCCTGGCCACGACCTCGCGTTATCTGAAGGTCGCCACGACCACGGTGTGCGCCACAATCAGCCCCTTGGACTTGTTACCCCGGGCTAAGCCTCCACTGCCGACACCGACGCCACCGGCTCATCTCTGAGCCGGGCGTTGCGCCCCATCGGGCTTGAGGTGGCGGACATCTTCCGTCAGACCGGGCCTGTCTACCGCCAGCAACACGCTGACGCTCTCAGCCGCGGGCAGCGCTGCGTCATGAGCGCGATCGAGCGTTGCCGCACCGCCGCACTCGGTGGACACGTCGAGCAGTGCGACGATTGCGCCCATCAGCGCATCGCCTTCAATAGCTGCCGAAATCGGCACTGCCCGAAGTGTCAGTCCTTGGTGCGTGCGCAATGGCTGGAAGATCGACAGGCGGACCTTATTCCTGCTGACTACTTCCACGTGGTCTTCACGCTGCCTGAGGAGATCGCTGCGATCGCCTACCAGAACAAGGCTGTGGTCTACGAGATTCTGTTTCACGCCACCGCCGAAACCTTACGCACGATCGCTGCCGATCCCAAGCACCTGGGCGCCGAGATCGGCTTCATCGCCATCCTTCACACCTGGGGACAGAACCTGTTGTATCACCCGCATCTGCATTGTGTGGTCCCGGGCGGCGGTCTGAGTGCCGATGGTGAGCGCTGGATCGCCTGTCGTCCAGGTTTCTTCCTGCCGGTGCGCGTACTCTCGCGGCTCTTTCGCCGACTGTTTCTGACGCAGTTGCAGGGCGCCTTCGAGGCCGGGCGCATACGCTTCTTTAACGCGCTTGAACCGCTTCAGGAGCCCGGCGCGTTCGCCCGGTATTTGGCTCCCGCACGACGAGCCGAGTGGGTGGTCTACGCCAAGCCACCATTTGGCGGCCCCCAGCACGTCCTCGAATATCTCGGTCGCTATACGCACCGCGTCGCCATCTCCAACAATCG
>CAIWXH010000384.1 GCA_903916565.1 uncultured Oscillochloris sp.
ATCTGGATGGTGTTCGGGTTGCCGTCGATCAAGAAAATCACCGCGAGGCCGATCAGGATCACGAAGATCAGGGAGACGATCCGGTCAAAGCGTGGCACCGGCGAGGACATGCCTACCATGGGGATGATCCTGAGCGCTTTGCACAATATATCTGTGCGTATTGCGTGCATTTGGTTGACATCATTGGAGCAACGTGCTATCTTTTGCAGAGTAAGACAAGGTTTCAGGGGCCGGGTTTCAGGTTTCAGGCCAAGCGCATCAGAACGCGCTGCGTGAGGCCAAACTGTAAAGCATCCACGAACCATGTCTAAAGGAATAATCGTGAAGCCAGCATCTGCCGCCGTGCGGCCTCCGGCGTAGCCCATTCCACGCCAGATCGGGCTGGGCGTGCGCTTACTGTCAGGACGACGCGCCATGAGTATGCACCCCGACACGCCAAGCAGCGACCACGCCAGCCCCGAGTTTGAGGCGTACAGTCTGCTTCGTCAGATCAACGCGATGCTGGAGATGTACCACCGCTCTGATCTGCGGAACGAGGAACTGACGGTGCCCCAATTCATGATTCTCAACTACGCCAACGCCGATGGCGTCCCCCTGAGCGACATCAGCGCCCGGATGCTCTGCGACAACAGCAACCTCACGGGCATTGTGGAGCGCCTGATTAGCAAGGGCTTTGTCGAGCGTCGTCCCGCACCCCGAGATCGTCGCGTGAGCCTGATCTGCGTGACGCCCACCGGGGCCGAGAAGCTGCGTCGGCTTAAGCCGCACCACCACGCCCGTGTGAGCCGCCGTATGCGTGCGCTCTCCCTCGATCAGGTTCACGCGCTGCGCGACCTGCTCCAGCAGCTCTTCGCGGGTCTCCAGGTACTGCCTCACGAGGATTAGGCTGGTGCGACATTCCGCGCTAGTACACGTCGGCGGAAATGCGCGGCAGATTTTTTACCACGAAGCGCACGAAGGTCACGAAGGCCGAACCGTTGCTGCTGCGCTCCGTGCCGTATGAGAATCAGCGCGCAACCCGACAGGAACTTCCCGAAAGCTGTACTAGTTGTCCTCTTGGCGCTGAAGCTGCTCGGCCCGCTGGCGCTGGACATGGAGGGGCGGCACAGCAAAAAAGGCTCGCTCCAGATCGCTTACGTCTGGATCGACTGGCCCGAGTGACCAGTGCCCATTCTGCTTGATGATCTGCGTGCCGAAGCGCTGCGGCTTGCTCCCGGCGACCAGCCAGCGATCCCATGCCATGGCCCGCAGCGTCCAGCCCCGCACCTCGCCCAGATCGGTAGCGCGCCGGGCAAACATCCGTGCCAGACTATAGTGGGCCTGTGACTCGCCGCAGATCATGACCCAGGCGGCGTGAAAATTATCGCGTGCGTCTTCGACGCTGCCGGTCGTATAAATATCGATCACCCGCTGGCAGCGACGGCGTGCGCCGACCGGGTCAGCCGTACCGGCTTGGGCCTCAAGCGTCTCGCGAGCCAGACGCTCTAGCTCTTCGCCTGGCGCTTCGCTCTGCGGCTCCAGTGGCTCTGTATCATCATCCATACGCGGCCTCCCACTTCTCAATGCGGCCCGCGCCGTCAGTTTACCACAGGCTCTACAAGGGATCTACCGCCATGGTCAGGGCGGTTGCAAAGTCGCCTTTTGCCCCTCACCCCCGGCCCCTCTCCCTCACGGGGAGAGGGGAGATTCCGCAGTAGAATGCTTCCGGCTCCCCCTCTCCCGCTCAGGGAGAGGGGGCAGGGGGGTGAGGGCTGGGCGGCAGCAGTCCTTATTCGTAAAGTATTGAGCCTAGTTCCCGCATAGCACACGTGCGACAGACGGCGCGATAGCGCCGTACGCCGTGTCGGTCGGTTCGCACAACCTGCAGGCGGAGGCCCGGACGACCGCAGGCCCGGCACACGCCGCCCGCGCGCCAGCGCTCCACGGTGCGCTGGGGCCAGTCGGGGTGGTCGAGCAGCAGATGCAGGCTTAGGCCCAGGGCCACGGCGCGCATGTGCGGGCGCCCCGCCGCAAGCGTCCAGAGGGCCGGTAGCGTGAGCAGCGGATTGTGGAGCCATGAGCGCAGCGGGCCATAGCGCGGTCGCGTGTCGCCGACCCCGGCCCGCCGGTTGCGGTAGCGGTCGTAGCGCAGCGCACCCACCACGCTCCAGTCGCCAGTCTGGAGACTATAGAGCAGGAGGTGGTCAATGTCGATCAGGGTGCCTGCGGCCACCACTGTCGCCAGATGAACCGGCTGGCGTGGGTAGAGGGCCAGCCCGACCGCCAGCGAGCTGAACAGATGGGTGGAAAAGCGCATTAGGCGTCGTCGTCGGGCGTCTCTTGCTGGGGGCCGTGGTGGTCGTAGCGCTCGGCGAGGGGGTGATTGACGCAGGCGAGGTCTTCGCGCCCTTTGCCGAGCAGAAACTGACGCGCTGCGGCAGCGGGGGCGTGGGCGGTATCAACACGGCCAGCGCGATAGGCGGCCATCACCGCCTGGTAACTGGCGGCATCGCCAAGCTCGGCCAGCATGGTCACGACGCCGGTGGCGATGGGCATGGTGAGGTCAGCAAGCGCCAGACGGCGGCGACCCTCGGCGACCACCGCCTCGCGTACGGCGGGGGCGTAAGTGGCAACGTAGGCCAAGGCGTTGATCGCGGCAGCGCGGCTCATCGCATCGTTGGCGGCATCATCACTGTAGGCCCAGAGCATAGGCACGGCTGGCTCGCCCACCCGCCCGATGATCTGGAGCAACTCTGTGGCGTAAAGCTGGGCGGGCACATCCTCTTCACCATAGACCGCCACGGGCAAGCCCCCCAGCAAAGGGACGATCATCTCGGCATCGGGAAGCTCACCGAGCAGACGCAGGGCGTGGAGCGGGCCAAGATCGGCTGGGTACTCGCTATGCAGCGCCTCCGTACACATGGCGAGCCGCAGCAGTTCGGGGCGTGCGGATGGGCCGTAGGCGAGAATATGCTCCACCAAACGGTCATCGGGACGCAGACCGACCCGGCTCAACTGACGGACAAGATCGGCCACAGGTATATCAAGCGGCATACATCCTCCAGAAAAGAGCGCTGCCGCGCATCATAGCATATCGCTCAGGCTTCGCCCGCCAAGGCGAGCAGCGGCGCAAAGGTGCGCCGGTGGAGCGGGCACGGCCCATGGTGGGCAAGGGCACGCTGGTGCGCCGCTGTGCCATAGCCCTTGTGGGCGCTGAAGCCGTAGGCTGGGAAGGCGAGATCGGCGGTACGCATCAGGCGGTCACGGGTGACTTTGGCTACCAGCGAGGCGGCAGCAATCGAGAGGCAGCGGGCGTCACCTTTAATGAGGGCCAGTTGGGGCACGGCGAGCATCGTTAAGGGCAGCGCGTCAATCAGCAGCGCCTGGGGGATGCAGGGTAGCTGGAGCAGCGCCGTGAGCATGGCCAGCCGCGTGGCCGGAACAATCCCGTAGGCGTCGATGAGGTAGGCCGGGACGATGCCGACGCCGAACCCGGCGGCATGGGCGATCACCCGCCCGTAGCCACGCTCGCGCTGGGCCGCCGTAAGCTGTTTCGAGTCATCCACGCCCGCAAGCAGCGCCGGTTGTGCCAGGGCCGCCGAACTCAGCACGACAGCGGCGGCCACCACCGGCCCCGCCCAACAGCCGCGTCCGGCCTCATCAACCCCGGCAATACAGGTGTGGCCCAGCGCCAACATCGCCTGCTCATGTTCAATCGTGGGTGGCATCGCAGCGCCTCATCCTTCACCAATCAGCACCATGACTCGGCTTGCGCCCACCGGCACCCACTGGGGCACCAGCACGATCCCAGCGATGGTGAGGCGCTGAAGCGCGGGCGCGTCCGGCGCGTCACGCCGGGGGGGCGGCTGGAGCGTCACGCGGTAGGCCAGGGCGATCAGGCGGGCGTAGAGGCCAGCGTCGAGTTGGGCGAACGGCACGAGGACGAGGCGACCGCCGGGGGCGAGCACGCGGCGCAGCTCGGCGTGCGTTTGCGGGTCGAGGATATAGTCGGCGGGGAAGGTGGCGACCACGGTGTCGAAGGCGGCGCTAGGGTAGGGAAGCGCTTGTGCAAGGCCACGGGCGAGGCGGGGGGTGTGTCCGGCGCGGCGCAGCCGACGTGCGGTGAGCGCGGCCATTTGGGGCGAGGCGTCGAGGCCGACGATGGCGGGGCGAGCGGCGAGCGCAAGCTGGAGGTGCCCGGTGCCGAAGCCAAGTTCGAGGGTGCGACCGCGCAATGCCGGCAGCGCGGCGAGCGTCCAGGGGTGCCACAACCCGCCCGAGACGGCCCAAGCCACCGTATCGTACGACCAGGCGAACTCACGGTAGAAGTAGTGGAAGGCCCGACGGACGAGGGCGCGGTACCACAACATCGGGGTAGAAATCAGGGAGGGCGACGCCCTCCCTGCGTACAAAACAGGCACTGCGGTTGAGCGGAGGTCTATCAGACGGTGTCGCGGCGCTCTTTGATGCGGGCTGCCTTGCCGGAGAGGCCGCGCAGATAGTAGAGCCTGGCGCGACGAACCTTGCCACGGCGGAGCACCTTGATCGCGTCGAGGCGGGGCGCGTGGAGCAAGAAGGTGCGCTCGACCCCAATCCCGTGCGAGGCAATGCGGCGCACGGTGAAGTTCTCGTTAATGTCACCGCTGCGGCGCCGGATCACGACGCCCTCAAAGTCCTGGACGCGCTCGCGGGCACCCTCGACCACGCGCACGCCGACGCGCACGGTATCACCGACGCGGAACTCGGGTAGATCAGTCTTCATCTGGCGCTTGGCCAGATCGGTCAGAATTTGTTGCGACATAAGAGCCGTCGCTCCTTTCGACAAAGCCCGCATCAGGCGCCCGAACAACCTCGGGACTGATGGAGCGACCAGGCGCTAAGACAAGGTTTCAGGTGTCGGGTTTCAGGTGTCAGGCCGAACGCATCAGCAAGCGCTGCGCGTGCCCAAACGGTAAAGTAGCCGTAAACCTTGTCTAAACATGGAAATCTGGCAAGCGAACGTGCCGCCTGCCAGACCGGCTTACTGGGGCCGATTATAGCACAGGCCATACCGCTGGGCAAATTCGCCCAAATTAGCACTTTCGTCCAAGCGCACGCGCCGAAGATTGGATCTTCTCACCGTAGCCGTCGTCGCCCGTGTGCCATATAATTGAGCTTAGTATTGAATCCTGATTTAACCAGTATCTTCCATAAGGAATGATCGGCATTGTCGCCCGCATTCCTTTGCCTTGGCCGGATCGTGCCCACGTATTAATGCACCCGCACCGCCGCGACCACGTTTGTCGCGGCGGCGCTTGGCATGCCCGCCCGCAGACGCTCAGAGCCACGGACGTTCTGTCGGCACAAAGGAGACCGTCGCTATGACCAAGACCGCCAAAGCTGTCGTCCAGCGCATCAAAGACCAGGGCATCCAGATTATTGACGCCCGCTTCACCGACCTTTTCGGTGGGTGGCAGCACTATTCGCTTCCGGCGACGCGCCTGACCGAGGAGTTGATGGAGGAGGGCTTGGGCTTTGACGGCTCGTCGATCAAGGGCTTCCAGGTGATCAACGAGAGCGATATGCTGATGATCCCTGACCCGACAACGGCCTTTGTCGATCCGACCTTGAAGGTGCCGACACTGGTTATTACCTGTGACATCATTGACCCGCTACAGCGTAAGCCGTATTCGCGTGACCCACGCACGGTGGCAAAAAAGGCCGAAGCCTACCTGAAGCGTACCGGCATTGGCGACACGGCCTACTTCGGCCCCGAGGCCGAGTTCTTCCTCTTCAGCGATGTGCGCTTTAGCCAGGGTGCAAACCATGGCTTTTACCACCTTGACAGCCCCGAGGCGGTCTGGAACACCGGCGCCGAGGTGCCCGGCGGCAACAAGGGTGCCCGCATCCGCCACAAAGATGGCTACTTCCCGGTGCCGCCCACCGACACCCTTCAGGATATTCGCTCCGAGATGATCCTGAAAATGGCCGAGGTCGGCATCGAGATTGAACTGCACCACCACGAGGTCGCCACCGCCGGCCAGTGCGAGATCGACATGAAGTTCGACTCGCTGGTCAGCATGGCCGACAAGGTGCAAAAGTACAAGTACATTGTGCGCCAAGTGGCCCGCGAATACGGGCTGAGCGCGACC
>CAIWXH010000385.1 GCA_903916565.1 uncultured Oscillochloris sp.
ATCCGCCCAAAGGTTCAGGCTCAGGCGATTGCGCTCCTCGGCGACCATCGCTGGCCGGGGTTGGTGATGTGCGGGAATCGTTACCACGTCGCGATGCCTGCCTTTCTCTGGCACTCGGGAATGGTCTGCACCTTCGGCGGCATCGGGTACCAGCTCGGCCAGCTCAAGGCATGGCTATGGAGGAATGAATTGTGACCACAACTATGACACGTAGCCCCGCCGCGCCGCTCGTGGCGGACGGGCTATCGCCGCAATTGCAACGCCACATTGATCGCACGCTGGCCGCTGACCGCAAGGGCGGGGAAGCCCTCTGGGAAAAGGCATGCGCGGTCGCGGATGCTCGTGCCGACGCACAGCATGGGGAGTGGGGACGCTATTTGGAGGCGACGAAGCAGGATGAGCGAGCTACGCGGCGCTTGATCGCGATTGCCGAGCGGGGGCGTGTGGAGGAGCGGTTCCGCGACGCCATCATCACTGGCTTCTTGAGCTTCAGCGTCGCAGCACTCACCTCCCAGGCCGATGATCAGTTGCTTGACCAACTGCTAACCGCGCCGAAGCCGCCAACCATGAAGGCGGTAGCGGCGCTGGCAAATCCGGCAACGTTGCCGGATTTGCCCCCCGCCGACTCGCTTACCGATCCGCTTACCGATCCGCTTACCGAAGAGGAATGCGACGCCCTCAGCATGCTCGGCGGCTTTGAGGCAGATCCGAAGGAGGATAGTTTTACCCCAGCGGGCTTTCGGTTGGTCACGCTGACGGACACGCGGCAACCGGATGGCTGGACGCCAACCACCCGCTCGGTGGGAACGTGGCGGCATGAACTGGCCCAACTCCGAGCGGAGGCCGAGCGTAAGGACGGCCCTGCGCCCACCATGATCACGATCTCCACAAACAAGGGGCCAAAGCGCGTACAGGCACTGCGGCAGACCGAGCATATTGCCCTGGTGCTGTTCGAGGGGAAATTTTCGATTACCCACATCGCCAGCGGGGGGCGAGTGGGCGATCTCTATACGAATCAAGCCAAGGCCGAAGCGGATTTCGACCAGATGATCGGGCTGGACTGGACGGATGTGCGCGAAGGAACGCTCGGGGAGCGGGTGCGGCGCCAGGTCAAGGCCGTGCTTGGCACCGGCAGCGTGCAACAGGAGCAGGAGCAGAGTGCTGCACCACGCCCCAAGCTGCCGGTGACCGCGCCGATCCCGGTGGTCACCGCGCCGGTGGCCTGCATGCACTGTGGGTATGCCAAACTGAGTACGCGCCACCATTGCGGGAGTTGCTATCTCCTGATCGAAGCGCAAAAGTTGACGGCTGGCTCCGAAGACATGCGTTGGCGGCTCAAACAAGCCGAGCAGGCTACCGAGGAGATGCCCGAGGAGCTGCGCCGTGCGCGAGTGGCCGAGATTCGGTCGGTGGCGGAGGCGAATCATATCGACATTGATGCGCCGGTGATCTCCGCCACGATCAAGATGCGCGAGGAAGCCCCCATCGTGCCTGTCGCGC
>CAIWXH010000386.1 GCA_903916565.1 uncultured Oscillochloris sp.
CAAGGCCGAGGGTGTGAACTTCATCACGAGCGTCCACGTCGGGGTCAGCATTCCCGCCGAGGAGCTGTGCGCGGGCTTCGATGCGGTGCTGCTGGCGGGCGGCGCGCAGCAGCCGCGTGACTTGGCGGTCGAGGGGCGCGATTTGCGCGGGGTGCATTTCGCCATTCCGTTCCTGAGCCAGCAGAATCGGCGCGGGACGGGCGAGCTGATTGACCCGGCGGTCGAGCTTAACGCTCAGGGCAAGCGGGTGCTGGTGATTGGCGGCGGCGACACGGGCGCCGACTGCGTGGGCACCGCCTTGCGCCAGGGTGCTATCTCGGTCACTTCGTTTGAGCTGATGCCGCAGCCCCCGGCGGAGCGGGCGTCCGACAATCCTTGGCCCGAGTGGCCCCGCGTGCTGCGGCCCTCATCCTCGCACGAAGAGGGCGGCGAGCGCATCTACACGGTGCTGACGAAGCGCCTGATTGGCGATGAGTCCGGCCAGGTCACCGCTGTCGAGGCGGTGCGCGTAAGCTGGCAGCGCGATGCGAAGGGCCAGATTCGGATGGAGCCGCTCCCCGGCTCGGAGTTCACGCTGCCCTGCGATCTGGTGCTGCTGGCGATGGGCTTCACGGGGCCGGTGCGCGGCGGCATGATCGAGCAGCTTGGCGTCACCTTGGCGCCCAACGGCGCGGTGCAGACCGACGAGGGCAAGATGACCTCGCGCCCCGGCGTGTTCGCCGCAGGCGATATGAGCCGGGGTCAGTCGCTGGTGGTTTGGGCCATCGCCGAGGGCCGCGCCGCCGCCGAGGGCGTGCATAGCTACCTGACGGCGCCTGTGGTGATTGAGTGACACTACCGCAAAAGTCACGCGGTCACCGGGTTTATGTCACCCTGAGTAGCTGATGGCCGGCGGGCCAATGGTGTCGGAAGCAACCCCCGAGACCTGACAGGTGCATGCACCTGTCAGGTCTTGCCACGGGTGACAGCATCCGGTGCGCGGACAATCCGACGGTGCCCCCTAGACCTGACAGGTGCCGCACCTGTCAGGTCTTTGTGTGCGCTTGGGTGTTCAGCATGCTGCGCCCCAGGATTGCGATAAGACGGCGCTTCGGCTGCTAACGCAAGTGAGCTACAGGCACAACGGTGCAGCAGCCCGCCCGTCACCGCATGCTCAGCTAGTGCCCAGAGAAGAGGCTGTATAATGGCGCGGGACTGCGCCCGCCCGTCGGGCGCGTTGGAACGCGCTGCTATGGGCTTTGCCGAGCTGAAACACGACCCGTTGACTCGCCATGGGGTACACCCTGCGCCCCGCGCTGAGGGCCGTCTCCGTGGGGTGTTGACGGCGCTGCTGCTGACGCTTTTGCTGAGTGTGGCGGTCGGCTGGATGGCCTATCAGGCACCGCCGGTCGGCAGCGTGCGCGTTGGCTGGCTCGGCGACCGGCTCTTTCTTGGCGCTGACGCTGGTCTGGGCGCCGAGGCGGTGGCCCGTGGTGAGCTGTTCGCCGATGATTTGACCGCTGATTCGCCGACGGGCCGGAGCCGCTGGACGCGCCAGCACGCTCGCATTACGCTGCCCAATCTTGGCCCTGGCGCTGACCTTGAGCTGCGGCTGGTGGCGCAGGGCTGGCCCGCTGATGTGCGCGGTGCGCCCGTCGCGCAGCCCGTCGTGGCGGTTAGCGCCAATGGCGTGCCGCTTGGCAGCTTTGCGGGGAAGTCGGCGTGGGCGACCTTCACCTTGCGCGTGCCCGCAGCGGCCCGCATTGGCCCTGATTTGGTGCTTGATCTCGTCAGTTCGCATATCTTCACCAATACGGCCACCTTTGGCGCAGACCCGCGTGAGAAGGGCGTGCGCCTAGCTGAATTGGCGGTGCGCCCCGCCGCGCCCGATGCGCCACTTGCGGTCACTTCGCCCGCGTGGCCCGCTGTGCTGCTGCTGGTCGCCTGTGCGCTGCTGCTTTTTCTGCTGCTGGCGCGGCTGCTGCCTTGGGTGCCCGCTGTCGTCGTGGCGACGAGTGTCGGCGTGGGGCTGGCGGGCGTCGGGCTGGCGGCGGCACGCATCTGGATGGGCGCGACGCTGAGTGTTGCGCTGGTGGCGCTGGCGGTGCTGCTGGCGGTCGCGTGGCAACGTGCGATCCTCGGCGTGGCCCGTGGGCTGGTGCGCCGCTATGTCTACGGGCGCGCCCTTAGCTACGGGCTGACGGCGGCGGCGCTGGTGCTGCTGGGCTACGCCCTGGCCCAACTGTTCGCCTGGATGGGTTCGTTTGGGCGCCCGCTCTTTTGGCAGACCTTCCCCGACTCGCTGCTTTACGGGCTGTTTGGCGCAGGGCTGCTGGCGCTGGTCTTTGTGCTGGGCCGCACGGGGCTGCCGCGCCTGGCCGACCGCATTGTGGATGCGCTTGGCTCGCGGCGGGGCGCGTTGCTGCTGCTGGCGGGTTTCGCCGTGATCTGGCTGGGCTATGAGGCGTGGGTGATCGCCGAACTGCCCTACGTCGGCCACGCCGATTATGCCGATAACGCTGTTGTTGCGCGTAATCTGGTCGCGGGGCGCGGCTGGGTGGTTGATTATGTGAGCCAGTTTTACACGCTGAACGCAGGCGTCACGCGCCCGCAAGAGACGTGGCCGCTGCTGCAGCCGGTCTGGATTGCGCCCTTTTTTCTGGCGTTTGGGCCAAGCGCCTGGGCGGCGAAAATCCCTAATCTGCTCTTCAACCTGCTGCTGCTGGCGCTGGTCTACCACGTCGGGGCGCGGCTCTGGGATCGCCGCGTCGGGCTGACGGCGGCGATCTTCACGCTGACGAGCTACCTCTTTTTTCGCCTGACGATCTATGTGACGAGCGACCTGGGGTTTGTGGTCTTTAGCTTTGGGGCGCTGTATTGGCTGTATCGCGTTGGTGCCGAGGGACACGGGACGGGGGGAGTGGGGGACACGGGGACGCGGGGACATGGGGCGGGCGATCAATATCCCCTTGTCTCCTTGTCCCCTTGTCTCCCTGTCCCCCTGTCCCCCACCCGCTCCCCGCGTCCGCTGGTACTGGCTGGCGTACTGACGGGGCTGATGCTGTTGCAGAAACCCTCGGGGGCGATGCTTGCGGTGGGGATGGGGCTGTGGCTGCTGGGGCAGCGCTGGGCCGCTAGTCGGCCTCGTACACTGGCGGCGCTGTGGGCGTGGGTTGCGCCGGTGGCGGTCTGGGCGGGCATCGCGCTGCTCATTCTGTCGCCCTACCTTGTGCGAAATATGGCGCTGTTTGGCAGGCCGGTCTATTCAACCGAGAGCAACGACGCCTGGGTGCTGGGCTATCTGGGCAACAGCGGCGATGCCTGGGAGGAGATCTACCGGGTCTTTACGCCTGCCTTGGGCGGGCCGGGCACGCCTGACCGCAGTTGGATTTTGCGCTGGGGCTTCGACAAGACGCTGGACAAACTTCAGACGCAGGCCGAGGAGCTGCGGAACTATCTGATGCCGGTCTGGCGCGGGCTGCCCGCCAGCGTGGCCTGGCTCTTCAGCGTGAACGAGCGCAAAAATCTGCTCTCGGATCTCGGCGCGTGGCTGACGCTGCTTGGCGTCATCGGCGCGTTGCGCTTTCGGCGGCGGCTGCTGGGGCTGCTGGCGCTGGCCTACGCGCCGTATATGCTCTTTATGCTGACCTACTGGCGCACCGACGAGGTGCGCTATTGGGTGATGCTGGTGCCGTGGCTGGCGCTGCTGGCCGCTTGGATGATCTGGGCCAGCTATGCGAAGCTGGCGGCGCTGGGCGACCGGCGCTGGGCACCGCTGGGGCTGATCCTGGCGCTGCTGGCGATTGCTGGGGTGGTCGGCTTTTCGCGCCCCGATATTGCGAATAAAGTGCGGAATGAGCCGGTGGTCTGGGCGCCTGACCTAGCGGCCTATCGCTGGCTCGACGCCAGTTTGCCCGCCGATACGGTGGTGCTGACGCGCATCCCGTGGCAGTTCAACTGGCACACCCAACGCCCCGCCGTGATGATTCCGAACACCGGCGACCGGGCGCTGCTGCTGACGATTGCGCGTCACTACGGGGCCACGTATCTGGTGCTGGAAAATCAGCAGCGGGTGAAGGGTGACGCTGGGCGTTTGCTGGCCCCGCTGCTGAACCACGCCAATCAGGTGGGCCAAGTCATCGATGGGTTTACGCTGGTCTATGCCAGCCCGACGGCGAACTTTCGCGCGTTTGTCTATCGCCTTCCCGATGAGTAGGCGTCGAGGCGCAGCAGGCGGCGCCCGTACGATATGATGGCGTAGGATTGCTATAGCAGTCCGACACGGGTTGTTTCGCGCCCGCCCGGTGGCTGAAGCCACGGGCTACGGGGGACGAAGGCCGCCTGCGCGGCCTGCATCAGCCTGCGAAGGCAGGCTTCGCAGATCAAGAGCCGGGGGCTTCAGCCCCCCGGATTCAATAACCCGGATAGGACTGCTATATATGAGCGACACATGCGAATTCTGATGCTGGCCTCGTCGTTTCCCAAGTGGCCCGGCGAGACGACGGCGCCGTTCCTTGAGGAGATCGCCGCCGGGGTGGCGGCCCGTGGGCACGCCGTCACGCTGCTGCTGCCCTTTCACCCCGAACTGCGCCGCGCCGCTGAGGAGCGTGGGGTGCGCCTGCGCCCGTTTCGCTACGCGCCGCACCCGGCCCTGAATATCTGGGGCTACGCGCAGTCGCTGCTGAGCGACACGCAGATCAAGCGGCGCACGCTGCTGGCGGCACCGTTTGCGCTGGCGGCTTCGTTGGGTGCGGTCGCCCGCGAGTTGGCGGCGGCGAAGCTGGCGGGGCAGCCCTATGATTTGGTGCAGGCCCATTGGGTGCTGCCCAACGGCCCACCGGCGGCGCTGCCCGCTGCGCTCTTTGGCACCCCGCTGGTGGTGAGTCTGCACGGCAGCGACATTTATCTGTCGGAGCGGCACTGGGCGCTGGCGCTGGCGGCGGCGGGCACCTTCCGCGCTGCGGCGGTGGTGACGGCCTGTAGCAGCGATCTGCGAACGCGGGCCGTGGCGCTGGGCGCTCGTCCGGCGAGCAGTTGCGTCATTCCGTATGGCGTGAATCCGCAGCAATTTCGCCCTGACCCGGTCGCCCGTGCGCTGGTGCGCGCCGAGTTGGGCCTGGCCGAAGGCGTGCCGCTGGTGATGGGCCTGGGCCGTCTGGTCGCCAAGAAGGGCTTTGGCGTGCTGCTGGACGCATGGCCCGCCGTGCTGCGCGCCAGCCCTGGGGCGATGCTGGCGATTGTCGGCTATGGCGATCTGCGCGAGGCGCTGGAGCGTCAGGCGGCAGCGCTGGGTCTGGGCGACAGCGTGCGCTTCCCCGGCCAGCTTGAGCGGACGCGGGCGGCGGCGTATGTCGCCGCCGCTGATGTGTTCGCCATGCCGATTGTGCGCGACGGTGCCGACGGGCTGCCGAACGTGCTGCTAGAGGCGATGGGCGCCGGGCGGCCCGTGGTCGCCTCGCGGGTGGCTGGCGTGCCCGACGTGATCCGCGACGGTGTCCACGGGCTGATGGTGCCCGAGCGCGACCCGGCGGCGCTGGCCGGGGCGATTGTGCGCCTGCTCGACGACCCGGCGCTGGCGGCGCGGCTTGGTGCGGCGGCCCGCGCCCGGGTCGAACACGAGCTGACATGGGAGCGGGCGTCCGAGCGCTTCGAGGCGGCCTTTGTGGCGGCGCTGGGCCGAACGTATTATGGCTGAGCCAAGGTTTCAGGGACCGGGTTTCAGGTTTCAGGCCGAGCGCAGCAGCAAGCGCTGCGTGTGCCGAAACGGTAAAGCAGCCACGAACCATGTCTGAAGGGCGCATGCGACCAAGGCCGCTTGCTGAAAATTCGTTGGGGCCACCACAAAGTCCAGCTACCGCGCCAGCCCTCACCCCCCAGCCCCCGCTCCCAGAGCGGGAGAGGGGGAGCCGAATCCGTTCGGCTGCGGAATCTCCCCGCGCCCCTGGTGGGAGAGGGGCAGGGGGAGAGGGGCAAGGGCACGCATTTGACGCCGCCCGCGCACCCCTGGTGTGCCTGGCGCTCTTCGTCACGGCGCTGCTGGTGCGCCTCTATCGCCTGGACGCGCAGAGCCTCTGGCTGGATGAGGGCAGCAGTTGGGAGTTGAGCCGCGCTGGGTGGGCCACGCTCGCCGGTGAGCTGCTGAACCCGAGCGCGGCTTACCCGCTCTACCATCTGATGCTGAAGGGCTGGATGGCGCTTTTTGGCGACAGCGAGTTTGCGCTGCGGCTGCCGTCGGCGCTGGCGGGGGCGATGGCGGTGCCGGTGGTGTATTTGGCGGCGGGGGAAGTGGGCGACACGGGGACACGGGGACACGGGGACACGGGGACACGGGGACACGGGGACACGGGGACACGGGGACACGGGGACACGGAGAGACGGGGACACGGGGACACGGGGACACGGGGACACGGGGGGGGCGGCAAGACGCGCTCCTGGTACAGTCTCGTCGCAGCGCTGATCGTCTTGGCGTCGCCGTACGCGATCTGGTACAGCCAAGAGGCGAAGGTCTACAGCTTGTTGCTGCTGGTCTCGGCGCTGGGCGTGTGGTTGCTGGCGCGGGCGCTACGGACGGGGGCGCGGGCCGACTGGGCGGCGACGATCACCGTGGCGACGGGGGCGCTCTTCGTCCACCGGCTGGCGGTGCTGCTAGTGGCGGCGGGAATGTGGGCCGTCGCCGCCAAGCTGATTGCCACCTCGCCGCGCCGGGGCTGGCTCGTCGCCGCGCTGGCCGCGCTGCTCTCGGTCGCCCTGGTGGCGGCGATGGTGGGCGGGCTGGGCGGCGACCGGGCGGCGGGGCTGGCGGCGGCAGGCGCGGGCATTCCGGCGGGGCCAGCGCTGGCGCTCGGCCTGAGCTTTGGGCGCTTCAGCCTTGACCGTTGGCCGGGGGATGTGCCCTGGTGGTGGCTGGTGCCGTGGGCGCTGTTGCTTGCCTGGGGGCTGACGCGGGCGCTGCTGCACCTGCGCGACCGGGCGACTCGCCCACGGGCAATGCTGCTGCTGACGCTCTTGGTGGTGCCGCTGGCGCTCTTTCTGGCGCAGCTTACGCGCACCCAGTTGTACGAGGCGCGTTACCTGACGGGCCTCTACCCGGTGTGGGCGCTGCTGCTGGCGTATCCGCTGGTGGGTGTTGAGGGGACAGGGGACAGGGGACAGGGGGACAGGGGGACAGGGGACAGGGGGACACGGGGACACGGAACAGGGGACAGGGGGACAAGGGACAGGGGGACAGGGGACAGGGGGACGGGGGGACAGAGGATAGGGCGGCTATCGGCTATCGGCTATCGGCTATCGGCTATCAGCAATCGGCTATCAGCAATCGGCTATCTCGCCGCCCTGCTCACCGGCGGGCTGGCGCTGTTTCAGCCGACCTTCGGCCTCTTCTCGGGCGACCCGGTGAAGGAGCAGTACCGCGAGGCGGTGGCGGCGCTGGCGGCGCGGGTTCACCCGGATGACGCGGTGGTGCTGCACCCCTCGTATCTGCGCCCGCTGTACAACTACTATATGGGCAGGCTGACGGCTGACCCGGCGCCGACGCCCATCAGCTTCGGCGACTTTTGGCAGGGCGCGACGAGCTACGGGCAGCGCGAGTGGGACATCGAGCGGCGGGCGAAGCTGGCGGGCTTCACGCGCAGCTTTCTGCTGATTGCCCCCGACCACGCCCGCACGGTTGACCGCCCCCTGCCCGGTGACGAGTACGGGCTGGTGGGCAATTTCTGGGCCTACAGCCGCGAGCAGCGCACCTGGCCGTGCGGCATCTGGCGCTCCAATGGTGCCCATCTGCTCTGCCAAGAAGCGCCGGAGCCGTACTACACGGGTGCCGCCGCGCCAACGCCCGCGACCAGCGCCGCCACGATATTCGGGGGCAACTTGCGCCTCTTCGGCTACACGCTCAAGGCGACGACGCCCGCTGGGCCGGGCGTCTACCGCGCCGGGGGCAACCTGCCGCTCAGCCTGTTTTGGGAAGTGAACACGCCACCGCCGAGCGACTACAGCTTTTTTCTGCACCTCTGCCAACAGTGCGACCAGCCGCCGCTGGCGGGCGAAGATGGCCCGCCGCTGGCGGGCTATCTGCTGACGAGTTCGTGGCTGCCGGGGAAGCCCGCCCGTGACGACCGGGCCATCGCGCTGCCCCGCGACTTGCCGCCGGGGCGCTACACGCTGCTGCTTGGCGTCTACGATCCGAACATCCTGTCGCTGGCTGGCCGACTGCGGGCGAATGGCGGCGCAACCCAAGGCGCTGATCGGCTGGTCTTGGGGACGGTGGAAATCGTGGCTGCCGACGCGACGGTGGCACCATGAGCCGACTGACGCACCTGCGCCGCCACTGGCCGCTGCTGCTGGCACTGGCGCTGGCGCTGGCGCTGCGTCTGGCGCTTTGGGGCGCGCTGCCACGCCTGGGCCTCATCTCTGACGAGGCTGAATATCTGGCGTCGGCAGACTGGCTGGCGAACGGGCGCGGTTTCGCATGGCACACCCAGTACCTCTGGACGCGGGCACCGCTCTACCCGCTGTTTCTGGCGGCGCACCTGGCCCTGTTCGGGCGCACGCTTACGCCGATCTTCGTCACCCAGACCATCCTCAGCCTGGTGAATGTCGCCCTGACCTACGCGCTCACGCTTCAGCTTACGAGCGGCAGGCGGCGGGCAGCGGGCGGCGCCGCGCTGCTGACGGCGCTCTATCTGCCCCTCGCC
>CAIWXH010000387.1 GCA_903916565.1 uncultured Oscillochloris sp.
ACGCCGCCGCCCTGCCACTCGCCCCAGGTGGCGTAGAGCAGCAGGTGTGACAGGAAGAGGCCCGCGCCCAGCAGCACCACGCCCCCGTGGCCGCGCCGCCAGAGCGCAAGCGCCCCCGGCAGCGCCAGCAGCAGCGGCGGCGCAAAGAGCAGCACGCTCTTGCCGGGGCTGAGCAGCAGCCCGTACAGCCCCTCGGCCAGGGGCGTCGTGAAGAGGCCCGCCTCGCTCGCGTACCCGGAGGCCATAGGCGTGCCGAAGCGGGCGAGGTTGTACCAGAGCAGCAAGGCCAGGCCGGGGGCCAGGCCAAGGATGAAGAATGTCGGGTACAGGCTGAACAGCTTGAGCGAGCCGGTGCGCCGCCAGGCCCGCCAGCCCAGCCACAGCACATACAGCCCAAGCACGGGCAGCGCGACGCCTGCCGCGATTCGTGTGGTGAGCAGCAGCCCCGCCGCGAGGCCGGAGATCACCAGCGGGCGGAGGGCATAGCCGCTAGCCGCTAGCCGATAGCCGATAGCACCCTGGTTCGCGGTTTGGCCCTCGGCACGGTAGGCCGCATACGCCGCCACGAGGATGAGCAGAGCGGCCAGCGGCTCAGAGAAGAAAGTGCGGGCGTAGGGCCATGCAAAAGTAGCGAGGCCGTAGAGCAGCGCCAGGGCCGTGGCCCATGGGCGTGACGCGCCCAGCGCCATAGCCCACGCGGCCAGCACCGCAGCGGCGGCGGCGGTGATTGGCCCATTCAGCGCCGTGACGGCCAGGCGCGAGGCGTAGTCACACGCCGCTGGATCGGCGCCGCCCAGCAGCGACCCCAGCACATGCAGCGGCAGCGCCAGCAGCGACGGCAGCACCCCATACGGCGAATAGCGCCCGCCAGCGCGTCCGGGGCGCAGCGCCGACACCGGGGCATCGTCCGCGACCACCACCGTCACCGCGCCACGGGCAAGCAGGCTGCGCGTCACCGCGAGCATCGTCTCCTCGTCGGGCGAGTAGGTATGCCCGCTCAGCGTCAGCAGGTAGAACCCGCTGAGCAGCAGGAAGAGTGCCAGTGGCAGGCGGGTGGTGGGGCGCATGGTGCCTATCATACCAGAGGCGTACGTGATGGTCGGGGCAGGGCTGATGCACCGTCGCCCGCCCGGTGGCTGGAATGCGCCGTTGCAATCCTATGGACGTTGTGAAAAGGAGTCGAGCCTTTAGGCGGCTCTATCCGGCTAAAGCCTCGACTCCACGCAACAACTCCGATAAGATTGCTATACGTGCGTTACTGCTATACTGAACAGACGTTCCGCGCTCGGCCTAGCACCTGAAACCTGGCACCTGACACCTGAGACCATGCTTACACTTGAAGGCACCATCGAGCGCATCACCTACCAGAGCGACGAGGACGGCTACACGGTCGCCCGCCTGACTCCGCAGGGCCGTGGCTACCAAGTCACCGTTGTCGGCAAGCTCGTCGGCGTCAACCCCGGCGAGACGCTGCTGCTTGAGGGGGATTGGCAAGAGCATCGCGACCACGGGCGTCAGTTTGTCGTGACGAGCTACCGCACGCTGATGCCCGCCACCATTGACGGCATCAGGCGCTATTTGGGCAGCGGTCTGATCAAAGGGATTGGCCCCGCCACGGCGAAGAAGATCACCGAGACGTTTGGCAAGTACACGCTTGATGTAATCGAGCGCCAGCCGGATCGTCTGGGTGAGGTGGCCGGTCTGGGCCGCAGGAAGGTCGAGCTGATTAAGTCGGCCTGGCGCGAGCAGCAGCGCATTAAAGAGGTGATGCTCTTTCTTCAGGATGTCGGCCTGCCCACGGGCTTGGCCGTGCGGATCTACAAGCACTACGGCGACGCCGCGATTCTGGTGGTGCGCGACGAGCCGTACCGCCTCGCCGATGAGGTGTATGGAATTGGCTTTTTGACCGCCGATACGATTGCGACGGCGCTCGGGCTGGCCCACGACGACCCCCGCCGCATCGCCGCCGGTCTGCGCCACACGCTTGGTGTCGCCACCAACGACGGCCACTGCTACCTGCCCGCCGCCGAGCTTGTCTACAAAGCCGCCGCGATTCTCAGTGTGGACGAGCATCTGATTCGTGCGGTGCTGACCACCCCCGAGCTGGTTGGCGAGATCGAGGTGTACGCCGACCAGCCAGCCTCCCCGGTCTATCTGCGCCCCCTGGCGATGGCCGAGACGGGCTTGGCGGCGGCG
>CAIWXH010000388.1 GCA_903916565.1 uncultured Oscillochloris sp.
CTGGCGGAAACCGCCCTCACCGCTGAGGTCTTCCACCAGCGCGTGGCGCAGATCCGCAAGCGGGCCAACCGGCTGGTCGTGCTGCTCAACTGCTGCCACGCCGGGGGCGTCGGCGACGCGGTGCTGGGCGGCGAAGCAGACGTGGCGGGCGGTACGGCGCCGCCGCCGGAGTTCTACCGCCCGCTGGCGGTGGGCAGCGGGCAGGTGGTCATCTCGTCCTCACGCCCAAGCCAAAAGTCTGGTGCCCGCTCGCAGGTCAACCCGCAGCACACCACCTTCGGCACCCACCTGCTCGACGCGCTGCGCGGCAAAGCGCCTGGCCAAGGGCCGGGCGTCGGCATCTTCGAACTCTTCGCCTACCTACGCGCCCACGTGCCCACCGACGCGCAGCACATCGCGTACCAGGGCAAGCCGCTGGTGCAGGAGCCGCTCTTTTACGCCAGCCAGCTTGACGATAATCTGGCGGTGGCGCTGCGCCCCGGCTGGCAGGGCGGCACGCTCGGTGCCGACCTAGCGCAGCAGGTGTCGCGCCTGATCGAGCTGGAGCTCCAGCAAGAGGCGGAGACGGTAGACGACCCGGCGCTGCGTGAGGAGCTGAAGCGACTGCTTGCGGCGCTGAATATGTGAGCGGCAGGCTTTAGGACAGGGCGGGTGCACCCAAGCGCCGGGGGGCTGAAGCCTCCGGCTAGTACACGTTGGCGGAAATGCGCGGCAGGTTTTGTACCACCAAGCGCACGAAGGTCACGAAGGCCGAACCACTTGCTCCTGCGCTCCGTGCCTGACGAGAATCAGCGTGCAACCCTACAGGAACTTCCAGAAAGCTGGACTAGATCGTGCGAAGCCTGCCGTCGCAGACTCGGCAGCCCGCTGCAGCGGGCTTCGCAGGTACTAGCCCGTGGCTTCAGCCACCGGGCGGGGGGCCGCAGCACGACGTTGCAACTGCCATGGCGCGGCATCGCACTGCTTTGCGCCTTTACGCCCCGGCTGGTATACTGCGGCGAGCGCCCCGCTGGGGCGTTTCGGCGGCGCGTGCGAGATGAGTTTAACTATGACAGATCAGGATCGGATCAGAAACTTTGGGGTTATCGCCCATGTTGACCATGGCAAGACCACCCTGAGCGATAGATTGATTGAAACCACAAATGCAGTAAGTGTGCGTGAGCGCCGCGATCAGATGCTTGACAGCCTTGACCTGGAGCGTGAGCGCGGGATTACGATTAAGCTGGCAAGCGTGCGCTTACAATACATCGCGCATGATGGCAAGGAGTACATTCTTAATCTGATCGATACGCCAGGGCACGTCGATTTTTCGTACGAGGTCGCCAGAACACTTGCCGCTTGCGAGGGCGCGCTGCTCGTCGTTGATGCGGCCCAAGGCATTGAGGCGCAAACCCTCGCCAATGTCTATCTGGCGATGGAGCACGACCTGACGATCATCCCGGTGATCAACAAGATTGACCTGCCCTCCGCCCACCCGGAAGAGGTCGCCGCTGAGGTTGAGCGCGTGATCGGCATTCCCCAGGAGGAGGCGATTATGGCCTCGGCCAAGAGCGGCATTGGCATCGAGGCGATCCTTGAGGCGATTGTGACCCGCATCCCGCCGCCCCACGGTCAGCGCTACCAGCCCGCCCGCGCCCTGATCTTCGACTCGCACTACGACGCTTACAAGGGCGTGATCGCCTATGTACGCATGGTGGATGGCATGATCCCCACGGGGGCCAAGGTGCAGTTCATCGGTACTGGCGCCTACGCCGATGTGCTTGAGCTTGGCGTGCTGCGCCCGGCCATGACGCCCCTGAGCCAAATCGTCGCTGGCGAGGTCGGCTATATCGCCACTGGCCTCAAGACCGTCGAGGAGTGCCAGGTCGGCGATACGGTCACGCTGGCTGAAAACGCTGCCACCGAGCCACTCCCTGGCTATCGGCCCGCCAAGCCCATGGTCTTCGCCGGTCTCTACCCGGTCGATAGCAATGCCTACCCCGAGCTGCGCGATGCGCTTGAGAAGCTCAAGCTTAACGATGCGGCGCTCTCGTTCCTGCCCGAGAGTTCGACCGCGCTTGGCTTCGGCTTTCGCTGCGGCTTCCTCGGCCTGCTGCACATGGAGATTGTGCGCGAGCGGCTTGAGCGCGAGTACAACCTGGATCTGCTGATCACCGCCCCCAGCGTCGAGTATCAGATCCTGTGTAGCGACGGCGAGGTGATCACGGTGGCGAACCCGTCGGAGATGCCCGACGTGAGTAAGATTAGCTCCATCGAGGAACCCATCGTCCAGATTAGCGTGATTGCGCCGACGCGCTATATCGGCACGATTATGGATCTGGTGACGACCCGGCGCGGCGCCTTCGAGGCGATGGAGTATCTCGACCCGACCCGTGTGCTGCTGAAGTACAAGATGCCTCTGGCCGAGATTGTGATCGACTTCTACGACCTGCTGAAGAGCCGCACCCAGGGTTACGCCACGCTCGACTACGCCCTCGCTGGCTACCAGGAGGCCGAGTTGGTCAAGCTCGACATTCTGGTCAACCAGACGCCGGTTGATGCGCTCTCGCTAATCGCCCATCGTGACTTCGCCTACCAGCGCGGGCGCGATCTGGTCGAGCGCCTCCGCAAGCTCATCCCGCGCCAGATGTTCGAGGTGCCGATCCAGGCCGCCATCGGCAGCAAGGTGGTCGCCCGCGAGACCGTGCGCGCGATGCGGAAGGACGTGCTGGCGAAGTGCTATGGCGGCGATATTTCCAGAAAAAGAAAACTGTTAGATAAGCAAAAAGAGGGCAAGAAACGCATGAAGATGGTCGGCAACGTCGAAATTCCCCAGGAGGCGTTTATGGCAATCCTCTCGCTGGGTGAGAACGCCTACGAGGACTGAGTGAGGAGTCTTCGCATGAACCGCTTTTTTTCGCTCCTGGTCGTGACTCTGCTGCTCTCGGGCTGCGCGAGTACCCAGAACGGCCAGGCGCTGATGCGCGTCCCCCACAGCCCGGTGATCTTCAGCCTTGAGAGCGAGCAGGTGACCGTCGCCGATTTCACCGCACGGCTTGAGCGCGAGATTGGCACCAACATCGCCGCCGCCATCGCTGAAGGCCAAACCCGCGCACAGATCGAGCAACAGGTAACGGACCAACAGATCCGCAACAAGATGTTCGAGGGTTGGGTTCAAGAGGCGCTGATTAAGCGCTACGCCCGCCAACACGGGATCGGCATCAACGCTGCCGCTGTGGACACTACGATCCTAAGCGCGTCCACTCCCGCCAGCGATAGCCTATTTGTCAGCACCACCACCAAGCGCGTGCTAAGCGCCTACGAGCAACAGCGCTTGGAGGTGATCGCCTACAATACGCGCACCACGATGGTTCACGCCCGTCACATTTTGGTCGCCGATGAGGCCGCCGCCGCCCAGGTGCTGGCTGACTTGGCCGCCGGCGGCACATTCGCCACCATCGCCCGCGAGCGTTCGCTCGATAAGAGTTCAGCGGCCCAGGGCGGCGACTTGGGCTGGGTGCCAAAGGGCAATTTCAGCCCCGAGTTCGACACCATCGCCTTCGCGGCACCATTCAACACCCCCACGAAGATTGTTAGCCAGAACGGGGTTCAGGTGGTTGAGGTGCTGGAGCGCCAGGAAGACCGGGCCTTCACGAGCCTTGAGCAACTGCAAAATAGCCCCAACGCTGGGCAGTTCGTTCAGGCGAGCGTTCCCCCCTGGTACAACGAACTGCGCCGCCAAGCCGAGACGAGCGGCGAGCTTCAGATCGCGGCCAACTTTGACCCGAACACGGTGCCGCTGCCTTTCCCCGCAGGGACGCCGTAGAGGTGGAGCTGTGGAGAGGTGTGGAGGTGTAGAGCTACAGCTCCACAGCTCCACAGCTCCACACCTCTACAGGAAATTGATGACGCTTTCCGCCGCCCACCTGCTCGACGCTGCCGCAGCCACGTTTGGCCTGGATTTGAGCAGCGGGATGCAGCTTTGGTATGCCAGCGCCCTGCTGACCGCTGCCCGCCCCGCTGGTCTGCCCGCGCTAGGCGAAGCCGTCACCGTGGCTGCCTACGCCGAAACCCACGGCTTTGACCCCTACGTTCCGCCCAGCGCGCCCTTTCCACTGGCCCCTACGGCCCCCGCTTTGATCTGGTGGGAAACCGCAAACGCTCTGGTGGAGCGCCTCGTCACGCTGCTGACGCTGCGCTACCCCGCGACTCACCCGCTCAGGCTGGCAACCCTGGACGACACCGGCACGGTCTGTGCGACGGCAGAGCTTACCCTTGGTGCGCTAAACGGCTTCAGCCTTCTGCCTTCAACCTTCTGCCTTCTCGTCCTGCCCCCGCTGCCCATTAGTCACGACCGCCGCAGCGCCGACGGGCTGGCATGGGTGATCACCCGCTTGCTTGGCCCCGGTGGCTGCCCCTGGGACGTGCGCCAGACCCATCAGTCCCTACGCGGCGCGCTGCTCGAAGAAGTTCACGAGGCGCTTGAGGCGCTCGACGCAGGCGATATGCGTGCGCTCAGCGAGGAGCTTGGCGACATTCTGATCGCGGTCTTTAGCCACAGCGAGATGGCCCGTCAGGCTGGTCACTTCGCGCTCGACGAGGTCTTCGCCGCCGTCACCGGCAAGCTGATCGGTCGCCACCCGCACGTCTTTGGCGACGTGACGGTGGACGACGAGGGCGAGGTCCTCCGCAACTGGGAGCAGATCAAGGCTGCCGAGCTTGCCAGCAAGGGGCGGGCGCGCACCAGCGCGCTCGACGGCGTGCCGCCAGGACTGCCAGCCCTGGCGACGGCCCAAAAGCTGGGGAAGAAGGCCGCTCGTGCCGGTTTCAACTGGACGGAGCAGGCCCAGGTTTGGGCCAAGCTGCGTGAAGAACTGGCCGAACTGGCCGAGGCTGCGGCGGCAGACGACCTCGCCCACACCGCCGAGGAGCTTGGCGATACCTTGTTTGTGCTTACGCGCCTGGCCGACTGGTTGCACCTCGATGCTGAAATGGCCCTGCGCGACGCTAACCTCAAGTTTCGGCGTCGCTTTAGCCATATCGAGGCTGCCGCTGCCACCCAGGGTAGCCCCCTGAACACGCTTACCCTGGCTGAACTGTTGACCCTCTGGGACGCAGCAAAGGGGTAAGCCAGTGCCGACCCCGCCCCTTGCGATCTACCGCGATGATGTCGTGCAGACGCGCAAACCGCACCCGTGCGGGGGTGACACCTGGCGCGTCGTGCGGCTTGGAGCCGAGATCGGCCTCCGCTGTGAAACCTGCGGGCACAAGGTGCTGCTCCCCCGCGCCGCGCTTGAGCGGCGCATCAAACGCTTTATCGCACGCGGGCCTGATGCGCCCGCCGACGCCTAAGCGCCCGCATACAACCTAGTACACATCGGCAGAAATTGTGTGGCAGGTTTTTTACCACGAAGCGCACGAAGTTCACGAAGGCCGAACCGCGTACGGCTGCGTTCCATGCCGTACGAGAATCACCACACAATCCCACAGGAACTTTCAGAAAGCGGTATGATGGTGGCACGAAAGCCCACGCAACCGCATAGAGAAGGGGTATGCAGCACAGCGCACGCCAATGGAGCATCGGACGCCTGGCGCGTCTGGGGTTCTTCCTGCTGCTCATCCTCCTGCCGACCAGAGGGGTGCCCCTGGCGGTGGCGCAGGCGCACGGGCCGGTGTACACCATCGCGCTCGACGGGGTGATCAGCCGCTATAGCGTCGGCTATCTGCGCCGGGCGCTGCATGAGGCCGAGGCGGCGGGTGCCGAAGCCTTGCTTGTGCGCCTGGGCACCACCGGCGCCGTGCTGCGCGAGGTGCGCGCGGTGGCCGCTGAGGTGGTCGCCGCCACCGTGCCCGTGGTAGTCTATGTCGCCCCAGCCGGTACACGCAGCGGCGCCGCAGGTGCGTGGCTGTTGCCCGCCGCTCACCTAGCCGCAATGGCCCCCGACACAAGCTTCGGCATCCCCACGCCGCTGGTCGAGCCAGACCCAGCCCTGAGCGAGCCAACCCGCGAGTTGCTACGAACTGAGGCGCTGACCCAACTAAGCACATGGAGCCGGTCGCGCCACCGTAGTGACGCCTGGGTCGAGCAAGCGGTGCGCCAGGGGGCCGTGCTGGACAACACCCAAGCGAGCGCGCTCAACCCGCCCGCGCTCGATTTCGTTGCCCGCGACCCGGACGAGTTGCTGATTCTGCTTGAGGGTCGCACCGTCACCCTGGCGAATGGCGCAACCGTCACCCTCACCACGCTGGGGCGCACCGCCCAACCGCTTGAGCCGACCGTACTCGAACAACTGCTGCTGCTGCTGGCGAACCCCACGGTAACGTTCTTGCTACTGGTGATGGCCGGGGTCACTATCTATGCTGAGTTGATCAGCCCGACGGTGGGCGTCTTGGCGGGGATCGGGGCGATGCTGTTCATCGCTGCGCTGGTTGGGCTGATTGCCCTGCCCGTCCACTGGCTGGCCGTGCTGGGGCTCTTCGCGGCGTTTGGTCTGATCGGCGCGGATCTATTCGTGCCTTCACACGGAGCGATCACTGTGGTCGGACTAGGCTTGATGGTGGTGAGCGCGATCACGATGTTCGATGGGACACAAGCTCCAGGGGTAGCCATCGCGCTCTGGGCGGTGCTGCTGGTGGCCGCGTTCGTGGCCGCCTTTGCGGCCATCGGGATTTATCTGGCGGTACGAACACGCAACACACCAGTGGCGACCGGCCAGGAAGGCTTAGTCGGTCGCTTGGCCGAGGTGCGAAAGCGCCTTGACCCCGATGGGATGGTCTTTGTTGAAGGGGCGCTCTGGCGCGCAGTCAGCGAAGACGGCGCGGTCGAGCCGGGCGAGTGGGTGCGGGTGACTGGCGTCTACGAGCTGCGCCTGATGGTGCGCCGCCTCGCCGCCGACGATCCTGCCAGCGCTGAGGTGCGGCGGGGCGCGGCTCCGCTTCAGCCCTAGACAAGGTTTCAGGTGTCGGGTTTCAGATTTCAGGCTGAACGCATCAACAAGCTTTGTGCGCGCCCAAACGGTAAAGTATTGTTTGCGTTCATAAGAACCATTGCGTTTTGTTACGTTTTGTTGCGTCTTATGGTACAATTGTGCCATGAAACTCAGCGAGTATGCACAAAAGGTTGGGGGTCGTTACGAAACGGC
>CAIWXH010000389.1 GCA_903916565.1 uncultured Oscillochloris sp.
CATCCCGTAGCCCGTGGCTTCAGCCACCGGGCGCGGGGCGTGGCACGACATTGCAACCGCTATGCGCGCCAATCTGTTAAAATAGCACGAACAAGTATTCGTGTAAGGAGCAGCGTCCGTGCCGACTAGCCGAGCTTCGCGCCAGCCCACCCCAGCGGGCGGCGAGCCGTATACCGCTGCGACGAAGGTGATGCGTCAGCCCAAGCGCAGCCGCTGGGTCAAGCTGCGGCTGGGCCTGCTGGCGGCGCTTGGCGTGGGCCTCGTCGGCCTGGGTCTGCTCTACTGGCAGGTGCATCGCTTGGCGCAGGCGATCACCGTGGCCGACGTGCGCCCCAATCCGCCCTTTGGCTCGCCCCTGCTTGGGGCCAACGTGCTGCTCATCGGCACCGACGAGCGCCCCGACCACCCCGAGGAGGGCGTGCGAAGCGATACGCTCATTCTGGCCCGCCTCGACGCCGCTGGCCGCTGGGTCTCGCTGCTCGCGATCCCCCGTGACTCGCAGGTCGCGCTGCCCCAAGTTGGCCTTGAGACGACCAAGATTAATGTCGCCTATGGTCAGGGCTACGCCGCCGCCCAAGCGCTGTATCGCCCCGCTGTTACGCCGCAGCAGGGCGGAATGGCGCTGGCCGCGCAGACCGTCGAGACGTTTTTAGGCTTACCGAAGCGCAGCATGCGGGTTGATTTCGTCGCCACGGTGAACTTTGCGGGCTTCGCGGGCCTGATTGACGCCCTCGGCGGCGTCACGGTCGATGTTCCCACCTACATCCTCGATGCGGCGTACCCGACCGAAGATTTCGGCGTGATGCGGGTCGAGTTTCAGCCCGGCCCACAGTATATGGACGGCAAGACGGCCCTGATCTACGCTCGCACGCGCCACCAGGACAGCGACTTTGGGCGGGCCGAGCGCCAGCAGCAGGTGGTGCGGGCGATCCTCCAGGCGTTCCGGGCGAAGGGTGCGCTTGGTCAGGCGCTGCTGCTGCCCAGTCTGCTGCGTGCCGTGGCGGGCGAGGCGGGCGGCACGCCGCCGGTGCTCACCACGCTGCCGCTTGACCGCCCCGACGTGCTGCTTGGCCTGTTGGGCTTAGCCAGCGGCCTCGACCCCGACGCGATGGGCCAGTTCCGCCTTGGTGCCAACCAACTCAGCGCCGAGGATGGCTCGAATCTTATCTTTGACCCAGTCGCGGTGCAGACGCTGCTTGACCAGTGGCAGCGTGCGCCGAGCGAGGCGCGTGAGGCCGCGACGGTGCAGGTCTTCAACGGGACGGCGGTGGACGGGCTGGCCAGCCAAGTTAGCTTTGACCTTGAGCGCCAGGGCTTCCGCATGCTGCCCCCAGGCAACGGGCCAAGCGCCGAGCGCACGCGGGTCTACGATGTGGGCGGTGCCTCAGCCACGAGCCGTCGGCTGGCGCGCACGCTTAGCGCCGAGCTGCTGAGTGGGCCGCCGCCCGACGTGACGAGCGCGGCGACGATTGTGGTGATCATTGGGCCACCTCCGCCCGGTGGCTGAAGCCACGGGCGACGCGGTACGCAGGCCGCCTGCGCGGCCTCAACCAGCCTGCGAAGGCAGGCTTTGTACCGCAAGAGCCGGAGGCTTCAGCCCCCCGGCATGCGACGGCGCAACGACCGCTACGCGCCTAGCGCCAGCCGAATCGCAACGCGGTCACGGTAAAAGAGCAGCCGACGCACCAGAAAATAGACCCGCTTGTAGAGCCGCCCCCGACGCACAAAGTCGTAGTCAACCAGCGCCACGGGCCGGGCCGGGTCATTCGTCAGCATCAAGTTGTGCGAGCGCAGCAGCGTCCGTTCGACCAGAAAGCTCCACAGACGGCGCGGCAGGTTCCGCAGCGAGCGATTGCGCCGCCGCTCCGCGTGACTTGAGCTGGTGCGTCCGTAGAGGTCAGGCATGCTGCCGGTCGTCCGATACAAGCGCTCGGCCCGCCTGATGATCGTCAGCAGGTGCGCGCCCAAGTGCCGCCGCTCGTGGGGCGTAAGCGCCCGATAGTCCAAGGCGCTCAAGGCCCGCGCATCGCACAGGAAGGGCTGCAGCACCAGAACCTGCACCCGCCCACTGTTCTCGCGGGCCAGCACATAGTGGCTGGGAATCGCGTAACTGGGGCCGAGACAGGCCGCGAACCCATCGGCGGCGGCGCGCATCTCACGGGCTTGGGCCAGCGCCGCATCCAGGCTGCCGCCCAACTCGCCCTTGAGCTTCGCCACGTAGCGCCCATCGTCGCTGCGGTAGACCTCGGTTTCATTGCCGCCGGCTACCCGTTCGAGCGCCAGATCCCGGTCGATGGGCGCAAACACAACATCAATGTAGCTGGTCATTGTTGCCCCCACATTGTCGCCCCGCCCGTGCGGGTGCATCTGGGCGCTTGGACGCATGTCGGCGTGCTGCGGTTGCAAAGCGATCAAACCCGGTTTGCGAGGTCAACCTTGCGGAAATGCGCGGCAGGTTTGGTACCACGAAGCGCACGAAGGTCACGAAGGCCGAACCGCTTGCGGCTACGCTCCGTGCCTGACGAAAATCACCGCGCAATCCAACAGGAACTTCCTGTTGGGTGCAAAGATTTTTTCTCGGAAGGACGCAGCCCCTCCACCTCACCCCGCTACCGCGTGTAAACCTGAACCAGCAGCAGGCTCACGGGGGCCGGGGTCGTGCGTAGACGCACAGTGAAACGGGTGAGCAGCGCGTTGGGGTCGTTGCTGTGCAGTTCAACCACTGCGCTACGCGGCCCCGTAAACGGACGCGGCGCTATCCAGTGTACCGTCACCGGCACCCCCGCTGAGCGGCTCGGCGCGACACTGCCTCGGGTCTGATCCAGACTGAGCCAGAGGTTCGTCGCCATCTGTGGGCGCAGTTCCACCGTTAGCCCGTCGGCGAGCGGCAGGTCGGCCTTGCAGCCAAGGGTCTGCACTTCATCAACGTTGTGTTGCAGGCCAACACTTGGCGACTCGCCGACGGCGATGCTGCCAACGGTTTTATAGCGCAGGCTGATGCGCCCGTCGGGCATCAGCAGCGCCTGGAAGCTGAGCGTCTGGCTCACGTTGCTCGTAAGCGGCATCTGCACCCAGCTTACCAGCAGACCTTCGGGCAGATGGGCATAGCTGACCCGCGCACCGGGCTTGGTCGGGTCAAGCTCAACCCGCAGAGGCACAATGGCCGGCCCACTCGTCTCGGTCAGCGGTAGGCAGAGCTTGGTGAAGCTGATTTGGCTGGCAGCCACGGGCTTCAGCATAATCACGCCGCTGGCCGCGACCGAAAACTCGCTGTAGACACCCTGATAGAAGGGGAAGCTGAAGCCGATGGGCAGCGGGCCGCTGCTGCCACCCGCAGCGAGCGGCACCGTCGTGGCATCAACGGGCGGGTCGGTCCACGTGGCAGGCGGGCCGTCGGCCTGGTCGCTACGCCAAACCCCGTAGCGGTCAGCGGGCAGACTGACCGTGTAGCTCAGAGGCTGCGAGCCAAGGTTGCCGACAGGTAGCAGCACCGTCTGCTGCTTGCCATAGTCCAGATCAACCGTCTGCGGGGTGGTATCTGCGCTCAGGCGCGGCTGGTCGGCCCCAAGCTGGAAATCAAGCGTGACTTGCGCGCCCAGCGTCAGCGTGACCGTTGTCGTGGCGTCTTTGTAGCTCCGGGCGCTGATGGTCAGATCATAAGGCGCAGCGCGGGGCGACAGGGTCAGACTGTAGTGACCAGTCGCATCAGCCTGCGCCGAGGCTCCGCCGACAACCCGCACCGTCGCCGGCAGCGCTACCCCGTCGCTGGCCCGCGTCACCTGGCCGCTCACCACCGCGTAACTTGGGTCAGCCAGCACACGCAGCGTCACCGCCACAACAGCGGGGGGCAGGCTTAGATCCGCGCCGTGAATCAGCACCCGGCCCTGATAAACCCCCGGCCCCGGCACCATCCCCGCGTCGAGGGTGAGGCTCACACTGGTCGTGGCACCGGGCGCAAGTGCGGCCAAGGGGCCACTGGGCAGCGTGAGCCACGGCACATCAACGGTGACCCGCGCAATCGCCGCGTAGATGTCAAGCCGCCCGTAGCCATAGATGTTGTTGGGGGTCGCCGTGGGCTGACAGGCGGCGTGGCTCGTGTCCATGTAGCGACTATCGCCGATGATGGGCTTGGCCGTGCCCGTCAGGGCGGCGTACGTGGCGTCGTAATCGCCAATCAGCGTCGGGTTGGCCGACCAGAGCAGCGCCACCGCGCCGGCGACCTGCGGCGTCGCCATCGAGGTGCCGCTCAGGGTGGCATAGCCCTGAAGATTCGCCACGGTCGAGTAGATCGCCTGGCCCGGTGCGGTCAGATCGGGCTTCACGCGCCCATCGGCGGTCGGGCCGCTGCTGCTGAAGCTGCTCAGGCGGTCGGTGGTATCGGTGGAACCGACGGCGGTCACCTGGGCGGAATCACCGGGCGACTGGATCGTGCCGCAGGCGGTTAGGGTGCCGGAGTTCCCGGCGGCGAAGACCGGGTAGATTCCCGCCGCACGCCACGCGCTCACATAATCGGCAAACCAGAGCGCGGTCGTGCCAGCCGTCCACGAGTTATTGATCACCTGGGGGCGCAGGTCGGGGCGCGGCAGGGCGCCTGCCAGATTGGTCGGGGCGAGCATCCACTGGGCCGCGAGAACCATGTCTACCTCGCTGCACATGCTTACCGAGCAGACCCGTGCGGCGATCCAGCGCGCCCGTGGGGCCACGCCCACGGCGGGCTGCGTGGCGCTTAGTCCTTGCGCCACCATCAGGCCCATTGTATGCGTGCCGTGGTTGCCTGAATCGACGGGTGTTGGTTGGCTGCGATAGGGGTCGTACCAGTTGTAGTCGTGGCTGATGCCGCCCGCGCTGCTGCCACGGTACTGGTTCAGCAGGGCCGGGTGGTCGAAGCGCACGCCGCTATCGAGGCTGGCGACGGTGATGCCCTCGCCAAGCACGCCAAAATCGGCCCAGACGCGGTTGGCACCGATCTTGGCGATGTTCCAGCAGGCATTATCGGCCCCAGCAACGCACGCGGCGGGGCTAGTCTGAGCGGGCACGCTTGCAGGCGG
>CAIWXH010000390.1 GCA_903916565.1 uncultured Oscillochloris sp.
ACGGGCCCATGTGGCCCCACTGCCGCCGCAACGTACTATCTGACCTGTCTGAGCGTGCCGCCGCGCCTGTGTTATGGCACAACGACGGCGCGTTATGGCACAACGACGGTGCGTTATGGCACAACGACGGTGCGACATGCCAGCGTTTGGGCGCGAAGCCAGCCCTCGCAGGCTCGTTCAGGCCGCGCAGGCGGCCTTCGCACCGCGTAGCCCGTGGCTTCAGCCACCGGGCGTTGCAATCGCCATAGAACAGCGCTAACGAAGCCTGTGCAGAGACTGTGCGTTTGTGGTATGCTCAAAGCAGGTCGGTCGCGTCAGACGCGACTACCGCAAGCACAGCACTCTGAAAGGATGTTCCATAATGGCAACCGCCGTCAGTTCGACCACCGACGAGCGCCGCTACAGTGTCACCGAGAAGCACCTGCCGGGTGAGCCTGGCCCGACGCGCTACTGGGCCTCGGAGCCGCGCCATGGGCTGCCCGTCCTCTTTATTCATGGCTACGCGGCGCTGATTGACCACTGGCGCCCGATTGTGCGCCCGGTGGCGCAGCAGCACAGCGTCTACGCGCTTGACCTGTATGGCTTTGGCTATTCGGCGCGTCCCGCTGGGCCAGCCACCAAGGCGCGCTGGGTTGATCAAGTCGTGCGCGTGCTGCGCGAAGTGATTGGCGGCCCGGCGATCATCGTCGGCCACTCGATGGGCGGCGTGGTCGCCACCGAGGTGGCGCGGCGCTACCCGGAGCTAACCCGTGGCCTGGTGCTGGTCAACAGCTCGGGCATGCAGCTTTACGAGCGCCCGCTCACGCCAACCGACGATCTGATGCTCAATCTGGTGGGCGCACCGCTCTTCGGCGAACTGCTGGTCGGGATCTTCGCCAACCAGTGGGGCGTTCACCAAGGGCTGCTCGCCGCCTATCATCGCAAAGATCGCGTCACCCCCGAGCTGGTCGCCACCTTCAGCGGCCCGCTCCAGCGCTACGGCGGCGCCTCATACCTGGCCGTCACCCGCGCCAGCCGCGAGATGATGATCACGATGGAGCCGGACGAGTACACGGGGCCGACGCTGCTCATCTGGGGTGAAGAGGATCACTCGATCCCGTCCTCGGACGCCGATGCGATCAAGCGGCGCTGTCTGCCGCAGGCCGAGATTGTGCTGCTACCGGCGTCGGGCCACTGCCCCTTTGACGAGACGCCCGAAGCCTTCTGCGCCACGCTGCTGCCGTGGCTGGCGCGGCTTCCGGGGCAGCCCGCGACCGGCGGCTGATGTTTTATAATAGTCTTCCTGACCGACGCCTCACGAGCAGCAGATATTCACCACGAAGGGCACGAAGGGCACGAAGCAGGACATCTGGAAGCTACATTCCGGCCTTCGTGAACTTCGTGCGCTTCGTGGTACCTAAGCCTTGACCAAGGTTGCAGGAGCATCCGTTGCCCCCTTCGCCTGACCAGCCCATCGCGCTCGCCTCACGAGCAGCAGATATTCACCACGAAGGGCACGAAGGGCACGAAGCAGGACATCTGGAAGCTACATTCCGGCCTTCGTGAACTTCGTGCGCTTCGTGGTACCTAAACCTTGACCAAGGTTGCAGGAGC
>CAIWXH010000391.1 GCA_903916565.1 uncultured Oscillochloris sp.
CCGGTGATGACCCAAATCGTCGCGATGAGTGCGATGGCGGCTATGACCCCGCCAATCGCATAGGTACGCTCACGCGGGGTCAGACTGCTCCGCTCGGCGACCGCGCCCCCCACGGCCCCACCGAGGCTGGCATCATACTGCTGTCGGCGCTCGGGGTCAGCTAGGATGGCGTAGACGCGCTCGATTTCGGCACTTCGCTCGGTGGCGACTTTGCGTAGCGCGGGGTCAAGGTCGGCAACCCGCTCAGGGTTGTAGCGCTCACGCTGATGCGTATAGGCGGCAGTGATGGCCTCCTGGCTTGCCCCCGCCTCAACGCCAAGCAATGTGTAGTAAGTATCCATAGCCTCATACTCCGCCGGTATTGTAACACACCATTTTAACTTTTTGAACCGCTACGCCGCGCCGGGCATGGCGGTTGCAACGTCGCGTGCCAACCCCCGCCCGGTGGCTAAAGCCACGGGCTACGCGGTGCGAAGGCCGCCTGCGCGGCCTCGTGAAGCCTGCGAAGGCAGGCTTCGCCAACCAAGAGCCGGGGGCTTCAGCCCCCCGGCGGGCGACGTTGACGTAGCCCGTCCCCGCTTTCACCCTAGCGGCCATACTGTTGGATGAGTTGACGCGCTTGGAATACCAGACTCGGATCGGCGTTGGGCAGCACAATCAGCTTTTGCCACTGCTCAAGCGCCTTCGAGGTCTGGGGCGGGCTGGCAAGCGCGTAGCAGATGCCAGCACTCAGCAAGGCGCGGCCCTCCTGCGGCTGGTCTTTCATCGCCTGCTCGGCGGCGACAATGCCCTTCTGTAGGTAGCTCTGGTCGTTGATGCCCTGGCCGTAGTAGCAGAGGCTTGCCGCCATATCGGCCCGCGCCACCGCGTTCGTCGGCTCCAGCGCAATCGCCTTCTCGTAGGCGTTGGCGGCTTCAAGCCAGCGGGGCATCCGTTCGACGTACGCGCTCTGGAACGCTGGGTCGCCGCCGGGCAGTCGCTCGTGCAGCACCACCACACTGTCATAGAGGATGTTGCCGAACTCGACCCAGGCTTTGGGGTTCTTGGGGTCATCATTGGCAACCTGTTTCGCCACCACGATCTGGCCCTCAAACTGGTTCGCGACCTCAGCGAGACTTGTCGTTGGTGCCATCGTCGGCGCACTGGGGTCAAATGTCTGCGGCCCCGTCTGGCCCGCCGCTGGCGCGGGCGCACCTGGCATCGTACTGAACAGCGTCAGCAGCACAATCGTGAAAGTGGCGACGGCCACAATCAGCACCGGCACCAGCCACGTCGGCAGGCGACCGCTCGCCGTGCGCGCGGTGGCGCGACCCCGCACCGTGTCCGTAGCCCGTACGTTGCGCGACACGCTGGGCTGGGCGTTGAAGCCCTCGCCGCGCTCTTGGCGCGCCGCCGGGGGCAGGGGACTGTAATCGAGCGAGTCGTCGTCATCAATGGTCAGCGGCCCTGGCGGCGGGGCGGCGGCTGGCACGGGGGCGAGGTCAGCCAACTCGGCGTTGTAGTTGGCGCGGCGGGTGGCGTCACCGATCACGGCGTAGGCGCGCTCGATCTCGTCACGGCGCTGCCGGGCCAGCGCCTGAAGCTCGTCGGCGGCACCTTCCAGCTTACTCGGGTCGTAGCGTGCGCTGAGCCGCGCATAGGCGGCGCGGATCGACTCGGCATCCGCCTTGGGGTGAACCTGTAGGGTCTCGTAATAGTCTTGCATTGCTCAGTAGAATAGGTTCCCCCGCTTCCGGGCGGGAAGCGGGGGATGGGGGATGAAAGCGGGCCAGCGTCTTAGCGCCCGGTGCCGCGTGAACCGAGGCGTTGGCCGAGGGCAGGCAGGCCCTTGGGCAGCCGCACGCGCTCGCCGGCGAGGACTGCGCGGCCCTCAAGGTAGCGGCGCAGCAGCGCAATCAGCCCGCCGATGACGAGGATGCTCACGCCGAGCCAGACCAGCACAATCAGCGGCTTGACGCTTACCGAAATGATGCCCTTGGCCGGCGTGACGGGCAGGTTATCGAGGTTGGCGCCGCTGCCTTGAAACACCACACTCCCTGAATTTGGGTCAATCATGAGGATCGTCAGCTTCGCGCCGCCGGGCAGATCCACACTGCCATAACTGAGATCCTGCGCGCCCGTGGTTGGGTTGGACACGACCTTTACGATGGGTTCGAGGTCGCTTGTCTTGCCCTCGTAGACCACCTTTACCTTCACGCCGACCTTCATTTCACCGTTGCCGGCCATCATCGCTTGAAGATCGGTGTTGAAACCCGTGAAGGTGAGCGTATACGGCCCCATCGAGGTCGTCTGGTCTTGGCCAAGCACCGGACGCTTCGCGTCGCGCTCGGGGTCATAGCCAGCGGGCGCGATGTACAGGTCTTGCCAGCCAAAGCTCTGAATCGCTGGCGTGGTCATCGTCGTGCCCATGCGCGGGTTCTCGTAGAGATAGGGCCGAGCGTTGAAGGTCAGGCGCCCGTCGCTGACCGTAAAGTCAAGCACACCGCGCTGCTGATCGTCCTGCTTATAGCCATTGAAGATAAACTCGTAGCCGTAGATCTTCGTACTCTCGCCGGGGGTCAGATTGAGCCGCGCCTCAGGGGTGGCGTAGGCGCTCGATCCGACCATGCCGAGCGTCGTGAGCGCGAAGCCCAGGTGCGCCAAGTAGCCGCCGATCCGCAGCCAGCCGCCCTTGAGCGTGCGGATGAGCATCACCAGATTGGTGCCAAGCGCGAACGTGCCGCCCGCCACATAGAACAGCGCCAAGATCTCGCGCACATTGACGAACAGCGCCACAATCGCCGCAGCCACGGCGGCCACAGCGGGCCAGCGCAGCGTCCGCAGGAGATGGCGCATGTTGCTGTCACGCCAGCCCAGCAGCGGCCCAAGCGTCATCAACACCACGATGATCACACCGAGGGGCGGCGTCGTTCGGCTGTAGAAGCTCGGCGCCAGACTAAAGCGGCCATCCTCGAAGGGCTGCGCCTGCGGATTCATCAGCGTGCCGTTATCAAGCTCGAAGGCCCGCCCCATCCAGCCCTGAAGCGTATGGCCGACCCCAGGGATAGCCGAGATCACCGGCATCGAGGTGCCAATGCCCACCACCAGCGCGGTCACCGCCAGCGCGATAATCGCCAGCACGAAGAAGCTATCACGCGCGAAGAACTTGTCGCTCAGGGCGCGCGAAGGAATGTCGCGCCAGCGCCAGAAGAAGAGGCCCAGCGAGCCGACGACCAGCAGCACCAGGAAGGCCACCAGACCATTGAAGATGCCGTCGGCCACAAACGAGTGCACCGAGAAGTTGGCGTAGACGCCGCTGCGCGTCAGGAAGGTGGCATAGAAGACCAGCAGATAGACCGCCAGCGCCATGAACAGATTGGTTCTTCGCAGGCCACCCTGCGAGCGCTGCTGCACCATGCCGTGCATCAGGGCCGTGAGCATCAGCCAGGGCACCAGCGACGAATTCTCGACCGGGTCCCAGCCCCAATACCCACCCCAGCCCAGGGTCTCGTAGGCCCAGTAGCCGCCAAGCAGCAGGGCCAATCCCAGGAACGACCAGGCGGCAATTGTCCAGGGCAGCGCCCGCGTCACCCAGGTGTCGTAATCGCGCCGAAAGAGCGCGCCAATTGCGAAGGCGAAGGGGACGGTCGCCAGCGCGTAGCTAATGAAGAGGATCGGCGGATGAATGATCATCCAGAAGTTGTGCAGCAGCGGGTTGAGTCCGCGACCGTCAGCCGGGGTGATCGGCAGGTTCGTCGTGGCATCAAGCAAAGGCTTGAAGGGGTTCAGAATCAGCACGAAGGCCAGCAGGCCCGCCTGCACCAGCATCATCACGATCAGCACATACGGCTCGAAGTGCTTCGAGCGTTGCACCAGAAAGGCCGAGGCAATGCAGCCGAAAAGCACCCAAATCATGAAACTGCCCGGCTGCCCCGCCCAGCTTGCCGCAACGCTGAAGAAGAAGTCGAGGTCGCGTGAGCTGTAGTTATTCACATAGTCAACGTCGAACCGGCGGGTCAAAAAGAGCGTCAGCAACATCGTCCAGGCGACGATCATCGTCCCCAGGGTTGCGTAGACGCCGAAGCGACCGTACATCAGGGCGGGCCGATTGCCACGGAGGACAAACCCATAGCCGCCCACCGCGAGCAGGGCCATCGCCATCGAGGTGACGATGAGGAAGGTGCCGATCTGGTACATAACAGACCTTTCCAGGTCAGTAAGCTAAGACAAGATTCGCGGATGCTTGACAGTTTCGGCACACGCATGGCGTTCTGCTGCGCTCGGCCTGAAACCTGAAACCCGACACCTGAGACCTTGGCTAACTATTCTTCTGAAGCTCTTGGTACTTCGAGGGACACTTGACCAGCAGGTCATCGGCCAAAAAGGCTTGTTCGCCCTGGTCGTAGCGCCCAATCGCGACGATGCTGATCGCCTGCTCGAAGTTGGAGGGGCGCGGGTCGTTCGAGATGATCTTCAGTTGCTTACCGTCCCCGTCCTGGAGCATAAAGACGAAACGGCCCTTCGCGTCGTACTCGCCGGTGGTGCCGAGGAAACCCGCCAACTGGACACTGCGCGTCGAGGCCATCGCCTCGTCCACCTTCTGCGTATACGAGCGGAAGCCGCTCTGGAAGCCGAAGATGCCGAAAATGACGGCGATCAGGACGATACCGATCCCGGCGATATGCAGCGGCTTAAGCTCGAAGCCGCGCCGGATCGGAGGGCTAATCGTAGCCATACGCATTCCTTCCCTTTGGTGCGATACGCCGCACTCAGCTCATAAACTGTGGTCATGCTTAGACAAGGTTCGCGCATACGCTAGAGGTTTGGCACAATCAATGCCGCGCGGCTTTGCGGCTTTGCGGCTTTGCGTGAGATCTCCCCGGCGTCAGGTGGAACCGCCACTCCGGCACACGCAAGGCGTTCTGCTGCGCTCGACCTGAAATCTGAAACCCGCAACCCGCAACCTAGCACCGTGCCTCACTTCTCAACCGGCTCGCGCCCAGGGGCACCCACGCGGGTGACGGTGGCGCGGGGTGTGGCGGGGCGCTCAACCTTCGCACGCGCAGTTTCCCGCTCCAACGCTTGCTTGAGGGCGCGGGCTACGCCGTCAATCCGCCACAGATAGATGAAAAGGCCAATCCAGACCGCCAAGGCCACCGCCAGCGCGATATACATCGCCACGCCAGCCTCAAGAAACGTATTCATGCGCGTATCCCCCCTCGCTGCGCCAGCGCCCACTGCACACTCAGCAAGGTTACCCGCAGGTTGAGCATCCAGAAAAAGAGTGCGGTAAAGCCGGCATTCGCGGCTAGGAAGGTGAAAAGGGTGATGCGATTCTCAAGCAGACCCGTGCCCGGTGCTTTGATATTAAGCAGAACGGTGTTGGTCGCCAGGTCAATCTGCTCAAGGCCCAGTTGATACTTCAGGCCAGGGAACTCGGGGCGGCCAACCATCTCGTGCGTCGCGAGATTGTAGCTCGGGGTGAGCAGATGCTCGCCGCGCAGGCCGGGGTCGCTCACCTGCACCTGGGCGGTCACCACATCGCCCTGGCGCTCGATGCCGAGCAGTTGGATCTTGCGGTCGCCGAGCAGCCCGATCTTCCCAACCCCAAGGTGGACGCCGTCACACTGGCTGCCGGTGATAAACGCGCAGTTCGGGTGCAAGGTGCTATTGGCGAGGCGCGGGGCGACAAAAATGAGGAAGGGCATCGTGACAAAGGCAAACAGCGAGTAGACGGCGCTCAGTTGGCGACGGCGCGACACGTCCTCAAGGGCCGAGCGTAGGGCGAAGAGCGCCGCGTAGATCAGCAGCAGCACGAAGATCGAGGTCTGCCGTGGATCCCAGTTCCAATACACGCCCCAGACCACCTGCGAGAAGATCATCCCGGTGATGGTGGCGAGGGCCGTGAAGAGGAAGCCGCTCTCGGCAGCGGCAAGGGCGTAGTCGTCGTGTTCAGGGCGACCCTTCCAGAGGTAAAGACCGCTGAAGATGGCCGAAACCGTGAAGGCGAGGACGCTCACCCACGCGGTCGGCACATGCATAATCATAATTCGGCCCGCATTGCCGAGGCCCTCGTACTGCGGCACTACCAGGAACATCGCCACGACAACGCCAGCCAGCCAGATGCCGACGAGCAGCTTGCCTACTTGGCCCACTCGCTGCGCCATGGGCGTACCTTTCCAGACTCTGTGGTTCATCACTTAGGTTAAAGCTATCTTACTCTATAGGGTCTCGGGGCAAAATGAAGGGATGATAAATGTCGGTTAGCTTGTGATGACTTATTATAGCAGGAGGTGTTGTATTACATGATGGAAGGCATAACCGCTAACGCATCGTTGTGATCCGGCAACCAGCGCAGTCCGATCCTGGTCGTGAAGGCGCTCGTACACATCGGCGGAAATGCGCGGCAGGTTTTGTACCACGAAGCACACGAAGGTCACGAAGGCCGAACCGCGTGCGGCTGCGCTCCGTGCCGTACGAGAATCACCGCGCAACCCTACAAGCACGTTCAGGAAAGCTGTACTAGCGCTGGGGCGGAGCATGCTGCGCCCGTACAATCCGTGCTGCAACAGGGTTGCAAGGGCTTCAGGGCGGGCTTGCCCTCCATGAAACCCGCCCCTCACGCCTCCCAGACGAAGCGGAAGAGCATCAGCGAGGCGACGAAGGTGACAACACTATAGGCTACGAGGAACTGGAGCGCGGGGAGTGCTGCGGCGAAGCCACTGGTATCGAGGGCAATGGCGGTGCCTTGAATAGCGATGATCAGCGGGGGAACGAGCAGGGGAAAGGCCAGCACCGCGAAGATGGCGCTCTTGAAGCTGGCCTTGGCGATAATCGCCGCCAAGATCGTTGTCCCCGCGCTTAGGCAAAGCCCGCCCGCAGCCACCAAGGCGATAAAGGCCAGCGGGGTGCCGACCTCAATTCGCACAAACACAATAAAGAGGACGCTGGTGACGATGCTCAACAGGGCCAACAGGGCAAGGTTGAGCAAAAACTTGCCCAGGTAGACGGCCACCGGCGGCGCGGCGAGGCGCAAGGCCGCCAGCGTGCGCGCCTCCTCCTCGTGAACGAAGCCACGCGAAAGGCCGGTAATCGCCGCGAAGAGCAGGGCCACCCAGAGCAGCGACGACTGGATGAGCAGGAACTCTTCGGTGCGCCTGAGGCCGATAAAGGTCGTCCCGATGCTCACCATCACCGCGGTACAGGCGGCAAAGAGGACCATCGCATTAATCGCGTAGCGGGTGCGTAGCTCGGTGCGTAGATCTTTTTTGAAAATCGCCCAGGCCGCCGCCAGCACATCGCGTGACGACACTGCGGTCGGCGATTGGGTACTGGTGGCTTGCAGCGTTGCTGGTAGCTCGGGGCGTTCCATGCTCACCCGCCAAAGTTCAAGACAAGATCCCCGTAGCGTAGCTCGCGGGGATCGTTGGTGGCGATGACGACCAGACCGTGCCGGCGCTGTTCGGCGATCACTGCGTCTACCACGCCAGCGCCGCGCTCGTCAAGCGTGACCGTGGGTTCATCGAGCAGCAAGGCGAGCGGGCGGTGGAGCAGCGCGTAGGCGTAGCGCAGGCGCTGGGCCATGCCCGACGAGTAGGCGGCCAGCAGGTCGTCGGCGCGCCCGCCAAGCCCCAGGCGCTCAAGCAGCGCCTCAATTTCCGCCTCAGTGCGGCTAATGCGCCGTACGTCGGCAAAAAAGCGCAGGTTCTCGCGGGCGGTCAGGTCGCGATAGAGCATCAGGTCAGGGGCGACCCAGCCAATCAGGTGCCCTGCGTCGCGTGGGTCGAAGGCTGCCCCGCCCAGCACATAGGCGATCTGTCCGGCGTCAGGGCGCTGGAGACCGGCCAACAGGCGTAGGAAGGTACTTTTGCCGCTGCCATTGTGCCCGCTCACCACCAGAGTCTCGCCGGCACAAACCTCAAGCGAAACATCGGCGAAGACGCTGCGTGCCCCGTAGCCTGCGGCTACCCCTTCGACTGTGAGTCTGATCTCCACGGGCCGATTGTAGCACAAGCGGGGACTGACGCGGCTAGTCCAGGGTTCTGGAAGCGATCCGGCCTTCGTGCGCTTCGTGGTACAAAACCTGCCGCGCATATAGGCCGCTGTGGACTAGTACAGCTCCCTGGAAATCCCGTGCCGGTTGTTGTGGAGGTGTGGAGGTGTAGAGGTGTGGAGGTGCCATCGCGCTATACCTCCACACCTCCACACCTCTACAGCGTAACCAGAAACGGACTTCTGCAAGGCTATACTAGGCACCTTGCGCTGGCTGGGGTTCACGAACGAGGGCCGGTATTGGCGGGGGCGCGGGGTTGCCCGCCTTGAGGAAGCGCACGAGGACATCGTTAAAGATCTCGGCCTCGTCAAGGAAGGGGAAGTGCCGACTGCGCGGCATCATCACGACTTGGGCCAGGGGCACGGCGTCGAAGAGATCGGCCTGGTTGGGGTTGACAATATCGTCGCGACCACCGTGGACGATCAGGGCCGGCACCTGCAGGCGGGGCAACTCGGGGCGCAGGTCGGTGCGCCACATCGAGCTGACGGCGTAGCGCAGCGTGTTGGCGCTCGACTTGACGCTGTCGTCAATGATCTCGCTCACCGTGGGATCGCTCGTCTCGCCAAGAAAGAAGCGGAAGAACTTGCGGCGTACCCACGGGATGCGAACGAAGGCATCAGCGAAAAGTGGCCGGTCGGTCAGCTTGAGCAGCCACGAGAGCGAGTCGCCATCAATGGGCGCACCCACCGTCGCCACCCGGACGATCCGCTCAGGGTAGCTCAGCGCCGTCTTCAGGGCCACCATCCCGCCCATCGAGTGCCCGACCACCATCACCCGATCAATACCCATGGCATCGAGAAAGCGAATGACCTGGTCTGAGTATGCCTGGATGCTCTCGCGGGTCTGTTTGCGTTGCGAGTCGCCGAAACCCCAGAAGTCGAACGAGTAGGTGCGAAAATGCTCTGAGACGACTTCAATGGTTGGGAACCAGTAGCGCCAACTCCCAAGCCAGCCGTGCAGGAAGAGTACTGGGCGCCCGCGTCCGAAGACTTCATAGTGAACGACTTGGTTGTCAATGATGACCGCGCTCATAGGTTCTTCACGGTCTACTATAGTTAGGTTAGACCCCCACAAATCATAACGCATACCTGTCGTTAGTTTCGCATAGGGGGGGCCAAAGCCGCAAGACGGGGCGAGCCATGCTTCCATGCCACATGCCATGCCCCGCTCTCGTTGGGCGAGAGCGGGGCATGATCCGACCGAGCGTTCAACTGGCGCTGCTACCGGCCCGTGCGCGTAGCAGCGAGAGGTTGCTCTCGCGCTCGTTCAGCGAGCGCCGGAGCCGCCACTGGAGGGTGGCGATATCGTCAGAGATCGTGTGCAGGTGTGCCATCTCTTGCTCAAGCTCTGTGAGCAGTACCTGCGCCTGCATACTGACCGAGGTGCTGGCACGCTCGGTCGAGAGGGTGCCGACCCGATCTTGGATCGCCGCGAGTAAGCTCATCAGATGCGACCAGGACTCGTTGTCTTGCACCTGGGCATTGCGTTGGGCGCGGGTGCGGGTGTCAAGCCAGACCTGGATCTGACTCTGCATGGTGCCAATCCGCTCTTCGATCAGGCGCAGCGCCGCCGGGTCGGTCGCGGCCCCCTGGCCCCGGCTCAGGTCATGCTGGGCGGCACTGACGATCTGTTCAAGCTGGTCTTGCAGATACGCAATCGAGACGCTGAGCTGCGACTGACGGATCGTCACGGCCTCTTGCTCATTGAGCATGTCGAGCAGCATATCACGCAGATCCGATGCCTCGCGGGTACTCCGCAACGCCTGCTGATGCAGGAGGTGCGGCACAAACCAGAGCAATAGCGCGAGCAGTGTGATGACGGCGATGCCAAGTGCGACGAAGAGTGCGGCCATAGAGATGCCTCCTGTTCCCTCCCCTCAGTGTAAAACGGAGGGGCGGAAGGCATCCAGCCACCTAGATGACAGCTCGGTTACGCCAAATTAACGGTTTGCACCGCCCTGACGACCCGGTCGTGTCCGGCCAGATCCTGATGGACGCTCACCGTCGCGCTGGGGTAGCTTTCACGCAGAAGATCGGCCACCAGCGCCCCTTGCCACGCCCCGATCTCAAGCAGAATGGCCCCATGGGGGTGCAGGTAGGCGGAGACATCGGCCAACAGGCGTCGGTAGACCGTCGCGCCGTCGGGGCCACCGTCGAGCGCCAGCCACGGCTCGTGGGCGCGCACGTTCGGCTCAACCTCGGCCAGAATGGTGTAGGGCGGGTTGCTGACAATGATGTCTACCAGCCCCGGCAGCGGGGCCAACAGATCGCCGTGGAGCAGCCGCACCCGCTCGTCCAGCCCATAGCGGGCGACGTTGCGCTGGGCGACTTCTAGCGCTGCCGCCGATATATCGGTCGCGTAGACCAGCGCCGTCGGCAGATGGTGCGCCAGGGCAATCGCAATCGCCCCCGTGCCCGTGCCGATGTCGGCGATGCTCAGCCCGGCGCTGGACAGCCGTCGCGCTTCAGCGAGCGCCAGTTCCACCAGCAGCTCGGTCTCGGGGCGGGGCACCAGCGTGTCACGGCTGACCGCGAAATCAAGGCCGTAGAACGCCTTGTGGCCCACCAGATACGCGACCGGCTCCTGCGTCGCACGGCGGGCGACCAAAGCGGCGAAGGCGGCGGCCTGCTCATTGGTGGGCTGGTAGTCACGCTCGGCGAGCAAGCGCGAACGGGGCCACCCGAGGATGTGGGCGAGCAGCAACTCGGCGTCGAGGCGCGGCGTCGTACTCGGTTCGCGCAGTTGAAGCGTTGCGCCCCTGAGCAGATCGCCAATTGTCGTGAACATGGGGAAGGGGGGCGCGGGGGAACTTGGTTCCCCCGCATTCCCCCGCTAATCAATCCGGCGCTCGGTGAAATCGCTGCCGTCGAACGAGAACAGCCGCTTCTTCTCGTCCACCAGCGTCTCAAGGTGAACGGGGCGGCTCCAGATTTTACGCAGGTTGCGGATCGTGTCACGGGCGTAGTCCATCTTCAGATCCACACCCTCGTGCCGGTGGCGCAGGTACAGCTCGCCGCGATTATTGTAGTTGCCGTCCTCGACATAGATAAAGGGCTGCCCAAAATTCGTCAGGCGAAAGAGCAGCTTCTCCTTAATCTCACGGAACTCTCGCGAGGCGATTTCGTAGAGGTCGGTGTCGCGGTTGTAGCGGAAGGTGAAGAGCTTATTCTCGATGACGAACTCGGGGGTGAGAAACTCATCAATGAAGGTGACATCATTGTAGAGCTTGCGGATCTCGAAGATCTTTTGGCGGCCCAGGCCCAGCCCCTGATCCCAGAGCCGCTTCTCGCGGATGTCGTCGCACTCATCGTACGCTTTGCCGAACTTGCCCTTATTCCAGCGCTCCTCGATATCGCGCAGCAGTTCCAGGCCCAGTTTGTAGGGGTTGAGGCGCCCGCCGCCGGTGGCGACAATCCCCGAGTGCAGGTCGGCAAAGGCGACAATCTCAGAGGCCGTGGCGACCTTCTGGGTCATGATCGTCGAGTGCCAGTAGCTGTTGTGGTTGATAAGACCCTGGGCCGCGTAGCGGTGGGTTTCGGTCACCGAGATGTCGTACACATCGGCCCGCCCACGCTCGATGCTCACGACCTCGTCGGCCCACTCCCCGACCTTGAACCAACGGTGGTTCTCGATATATGCGAGCAGGGCGGTGTGCTTACGCTCCAGCCCAAAGCCGATACGCATTGCAAAGTCCACGGTTGAGCGACCGAGCGTGTGGACGTGCCAGCAGCCGTCTTTGTGGGGGCGTCTTGTCGAGAGGACGCCGAAGTTGAGCAGCAGGAGCTGCACGAGCTTGCCCATCTGCTCGCTTGAGGTGGAGAGGATCACCCCGGCCTTGCCGGCGTAGCCGTCGCAGTCGTAGAGGGCGCGCAGGAAGCTGGCGACGACCGACTCGGGCGAGCGCAGGATCACGTCGGGGACGGTCTTTTCGCGGGCGGCGGGGCCGGTCTTCATGCCTAGGTGCTTCAGAAAGTCCTGCACGTCGAGTGACGAGAAGCTGATCCGCCAGCGGCCCTCGTCCTTGCGCCAGTGCGCCTCTACGCCGAAGAGGGAGCTGACGAGGTTGGCGAAGGTCTGGGCCTGCTCCTCATCGCCAGTGGTAAGGCCGATCGTGCGCTTAACCTCGCTGATGTGCCCATCACCGCAGAGATAGCCGAGGAAGGCGGCCAGGCGCTCGTCCACGACCTCGGGCACGCGGATCGGCTTGCGGGGGCGCATCGGTGGGCCGAGGACGGCGTTGGCGACCTCGTACTCGGCGAGGAGGGGGGCAAGCACCGCGTCGTGCTTTGTCCTGTAGCCTTGGCGGTGGCGTGCGACCGTACTGAGCTTGACACCCGCCCGCTGCGCCACGCTCGCCAGGGTCGGGCGGGCGACGGGACGCCAGATGAGCTGCACCGGCGTCTGCGCCCAGAGACGCTGCCCGCCGCTGATCCGCACGCGCTCGCCGATCTGCAACTCGTCGAGGCGGCACCACGCGCCGTCGGACAACATCACGCGATGATTGACCGACCCGCCAAGCATGAGGCCGCGCCTCGTGCGGATCTGCACCGTCTCGTAATTTTCAAACCTCGCCCAGTCATAGATTTGCTGGATTTCCTCGCCATCGCTCACGCTAAGTGTGTGTTTTCCGCTGACAATCTCCTTTATTGACACTATTCCATCATTAGTGTACAACAAAGAATCACCCGTAAGGCAGGCCCACCCTTCGTTGAGCACCTTAGTCATACCCTGAGGCGCGAAATAGTAGGCTTCGTCGCGCACAATTTCGAGGACTGTGTGCTGCCAACGCTCTAGGGGTGCGTGGTTCATTAGAAAGAGCAGGATGTCCTTCTGCGGGTTCTCGGGGAAGCGTCGCAGTTTCTCGCGCTCGGCCTCAAGTTTCTTGCGTTGCGCTTCAAGATATTCGGGCGGATTAATGTAGCCGCGCATGTACTCCCGCTCGACCTTGAGCCCTTCGACGGTATCCGGCTCCTCGTCACCGACGATGGGCTTGTGGCTCTGCGACTCGGGACGGCGGATGTAGGGCGCGTGATAGTCAATCAGGTTTTCGAGCGACAGACAGGTGTCGATGAAATCCTCGACCAAATCGTAGCCCACGCGGTCAATAATGCGCTGGATGCGCGTCGCGTGGTTCGCCATCGTATCGAGCATCTTGCGGTTCGTGTGGGCGAACCACATATTATGCTTGAAGAAATCTACGTGGCCGGTGACGTGGGCCATCACCATTTTCTGGGTGACATCCTCGTTGCCCTCAAGCAGATAGGCGTACGAGGGGTTGGTGTTGATCACCATCTCGTAGATGGTTGACCCCGCCCAGATGTGGCCCTTCATCAGTTGGTCAAAGTCCATCCCAAAGCGCCAGTGCGGGTAGCGCGTGGGAAAGCCGCCGAAGGCCGCCGTCTCGTAAAGCGTGCGGTAGTCGAGAACCTCGTAGAGAATCGGGAAGAAGTCGAGTCCGTAGTCGCGGGCGATTTGCTCGATTGCGACGCGGGCGGACTCAAGTTGCGACGGCAGACTGGTGTTCTTCATAGTGCAGATTTTGGATTGCAGATTTTAGATTGCAGATGAAGATGAGATTGCACTCAATCTATAATCTAAAATCTGCAATCTAAAATCACTTACCTTTACCCAGAAAGTCCTTAATCGTGTCATAGACATCGTCCCGCTCGGCGATCTCCGAGACGACGATGCGCTCATCGCTGCCCAGGTGCTCCTCAAGGTCGTGGGCAAAGCGCCCCGAGCCGTAGAGCGAACGCACCTGCCCGTAGCAAAACAGATTGACCTTGGTCAGCAGCTCTTGCCTAAGCAACTCAATGCACTCGCGGGTATCGCCGCCGCCCCAGTTGTCGCCATCCGAGAAGTGGAAGGGGTAGATGTTCCACTCGGTAGCGGGGTAGCGCTCATCAATCAGCCGATTGCAGAGCTTGTAGGCCGAGGAGATTTTGGTGCCACCGCCCTCGCGGATGTGGTAGAAGGTCTCCTGGTCCACCTCTTTCGCCGCCGCGTCGTGGACGATATAGCGGATGTCGATCTCTTTGTACTGCGAGCGCAGCCATGTCTCGATCCAGAAGGCCGTAATTCGCACCAACTCCTTCTGCTCGGTGCCCATCGAGCCAGAGACATCCATCATATAGATGATGACGGCGTTGCTCTCGGGCAGCAGCGTCTCTTTCCACGAGCGGTAGCGCATATCGTCGCGGATGGGTACGACGATGGGGTCGCTGGCGTTGTATTCGCCCGATGAGATCTGGCGGCGCAGCGCCTCGCGGTAGGTGCGCTTGAAGTGACGCAGCGAGTCGGGGCCAGTGCGGCGGATGCCGCTGTACTTGTCCTTCTCGCTGATCAGGTTCTTCTTGCCCTTGGGCTGAATATTGGGCAGTTGCAGCTCTTCGCTAAGAATGGCGGCCAGATCTTCAAGCGAGACATCGACCTCAAGCGTGTGCTTGCCGGGCTCCGAGCCAGCCTCGCCCTGGCCCGGCGGCCCCTCGCCCTGACCGATGGGGTCGCCGACATCGCCATCGCCCTGGCCCACGCCGCCGCCCTGCTTGGCCCCGTAGCGAAACTGGGGCAGGTCGATCTGCGGCACGGGGATCGAGACGAAGCGCTTACCCTGGCGCCCGACCATCTCGCCGTGCGACATGTACTTACGCAGATCCTTCTTGATCTTGCCGCGCACAATCTCGCGGAAGCGCCCGAGATCGCGGTCAACACGTTTCATTGACATTATGGTGTAGAGATGGAGCGGTGTGGAGGTGTAGAGCTGTGACCGTTCGGCTCACACCTCCACATCTCCACACCTCTCCATTAGTAATTCCCTCGGGTATCACCACGGGCGAAGATCGAAGCCACGTAGTTCAGCACGTCGGTGGCGCTCTGCTCGTTGTAGCCGAAGTCGCGGATCAGGCGGGCCTTGACCACATCGATCTTCTCCTGGGTGTCTTTGTCAATCACCCGCGAGACGAGCGAGGTGAGCTTGATGCTGTCCTTCTGATCCTCAAACAGCTTGAGCTCAAGCGCCTTGTGCAGACGCTCGTTCGTGCGATAGTTGAAGGTCTTACCCTCGACCGCCAGTGCGCCGATGTAGTTCATAATCTCGCGGCGGAAGTCGTCTTTGCGCGACTCGGGGATGTCGATCTTCTCCTCGATGCTTCGCATCAGCCGCTCGTCAGGCTCCTCGTACTGGCCCGTGTAGCGATTACGCACCTTCTCGCGCTGCGTGTACGCCTTGATATTGTCAATGTAGTTGCCCGCCAGCCGCTTGATCGCCTCCTCGTCGGCGGAGATCGCGCGCTGTACCTCGTTCTTGACAATCTCGGTGTACTCCTCGCGCACGATGGCGAGCAGGTCACGGTAGCGCTTGCGGTCATCCTCCGAGTTGATCAGGGAGTGATTCTTGAGACCGCCCTCAAGCTCGTTGATGACCATGAAGGGGTTGATGTAGCCCTCCTCCTGGTTGCTCACCAGCGCGTTCGAGATTTTGTCCTGGATATAGCGGGCCGAGATGCCCTCCATACCCTCACGCATGGCCTCTTTCCGCAGCTCCTTGATATTGTCCTCGGTGAAACCGGGCAGGCTCTTGCCATTGTAGAGCTTGAGCTTCTGGAGCAAGTTCAGGTTGGGCTTCTTGGGGTCTTCAAGCCGGGTGAGTACGGCCCACATCGCGGCCACCTCAAGCGTGTGGGGGGCGATATGGACGCGCACGCGCTTGCGGTTGAAGTCACGGTAGTAGATGCGCTCCTCGTCGCGCAGGCGCGTGACGTAGGGAATATCGATCCGCACCGTGCGGTCTTTGAGCGCCTCCATAAACTCGTTGTTCTCAAGGCGGCGATACTCTGGCTCGTTGGTGTTATGGCAGACCACGTTGCCCACCCCGCAGACAAAGTTGTGCAGGCCGACACACTCAATATCGTACACCCACGCCTCAGCGACGGGGCGACTATGCAGGCGAGCCTCGAAGCGGTCGTGGCGACCGCCGCGCTTGCCTTCGCCCGAGACAAAGCGGATGCGATAGGCGGGGTCGCGCTCGGGGCGCTCGGCGGCGTAGACGCTGTAGTCGTAGCCAAGCATTGTCGCCAGGGTGCCGACCTGCGCGGCCAGCAGCGGCGAGATGGTCTTGTACTCGAAGAACTGCTCGCGGTACGCCGTTGACGCGACCTCAGCCAGCGCCGTGTGCGGCGTCCGGGTGCCGTCGGTACGCATCAACTCGTCAAAGGTGTGCTGAAGCAGGTCGCGGGGCAGGCCGAAGAGGAAGTCGGGTAGGCGCTTGTTGGCGGCACCCTCGCCGCAGTGGTACGCCGCGACGTGCTTAATCACCTCGGAGCCAAGCGAGAGCCGCCAGGCCGAGTCGGTCTGGGCGCCAGCGTCAACCGAGCCATCGGCGGTGGAGATGCGCGTGTACGCAGCGCGCACCCGCTCAAGCTCAGCCGGATCAGCCTGGGAGATCACAATCCCGCCGTTGCTGCCATTGACGTGACCCTCAGTGGCGTACCACACCAGCACCGTGAGCAGGTCTTTCAGTGCGGCGGCATCCTCAACCGGATGGTAGACGGCGCGGATCGCGGTGGCGTGGCGTGGCAGATCGAGCCGCGCCCAACCGGGCGCACAGGGGCGGGTAAGCTTGCCGCCATCGGCCAGGGTGTGGGTGTCGCTACCGATAAAGCCGGGGATGCCAGCGACCACATTGAGCAGTGCCGGGCCGTCGTCCAAGGCGAACGCCTGATCAAAGCGGCGCAGCGCCATAAGCTCGTGGCGCTCCTCGGGGTAGAAGGTGTGCCCCGTGCGGTCATAGATCGAGTGATTCGGGGTCGTCTCGACCGCACCCCACTTCTGCGAGGTGGTGTACATGTCGCCAGTAAAGCGATGGCGGAAGACCGCCTTCACCGCCGTCCAACTCACGCGCTGGCGCTCGAAATCGTAGGCCAGCACCTCAAGGCCGTCGGGTGCCAACTCGAACTCGTCGTGGAGCGCTTCGAGGGTGGCCCACTTCACGACGCCACGGAAGCGGTAGGGGATGGGCGTAGCCCCAGCGACGCTGTGCCCAATGATCACCTCGTCAATATCAGTCTGGGCAAACTTCTTCGACTTGATGCGATGCTCTTGGCTGGCCCCGAGCAGGTCGTAGAGAAAGGCCACATCCAGCTTGAGCATCTCGACAAACTCGATGATGCCGCGATTGGCGATATTAAACTCGCCATCGAAGTTAAAGGCGCGAGGGTCAGAGTCAGAGCCGTAGACAGCGATCTTACGATAATTAATATCGCCCGTCAGCTCGGTCGAGTCCTGGTTCTTCTCGTCTTTGGGCTGGAAGGTGCCGATACCGACGCGATCCTGCTCGCTGAAGAGCAGGCGGCGCACGCGGATGTGCTTGACCACCTGGGTCCAATCGCCATCGTAGCGGCGCATCAGATCACGGAAGTGGAAGCGGCAGACGGGGCAGAGGTCGCCGACGATGTGGATCTGGTCTTCATCAGCGCGCCCGGCGTTGAGCTGGGTGAGGAAATACTCACGATGCTCGACGGGCACAAGGTGCAGTGGCTCCTCGTGCATCGGGCACTTCTCCCACTCGCTCTCGGGCACCTGACGCCAGTCGAATGTGGCGGGGTTCTCG
>CAIWXH010000392.1 GCA_903916565.1 uncultured Oscillochloris sp.
CTGCTGACCCCGGTGATCGGCCACCTCGACAGCCGCCGCGCCGAACAGTTGATCGAGCGGCTCTTGCGCGAGGTGAGCGAGAGCCGCACCCGTTTGGTGGTGCTTGATATTGCGGGCGTGCCGACGGTTGACACACAGGTCGCCCACGCCCTGCTGCGCGCCGTCCAGGCCGTGCGGCTGCTGGGCTGTGACGTGACGATCACCGGCATCTCGGCCAGCATCGCCACCACGATCACCGAACTGGGCATCAACATGACCGGCGTGCGTATCGCCCGTACCCCCCAGGAGGCGTTGCAGCAGGCGGTCAGCGTTGGGCCAGCGAAGATACGCAGAAACTAAAAGCGTCTCGATAAGGTTTCAGGTGCTGGGTTTCGGGTGTCAGGTCGTAGCCCATTGCGGTGGCCTATACGCGGCTGAAGCCGCTCCTACGAACCACGCAAACGGTAAAGCATCCACGAACCAAGTCCTAGCCAAAAACCGCATGGCACATGACAAAGGGCGGGCCCACGGCCCGCCCTTTGTGTGCGCTGATGCGACGAATGCTAGGCCACGCGAGTACCGCAGTTGGGGCAAAACATCGCCACGGCTGGCATCTGGAAGTTGCAGACACTACAGACCTTCAGGCTGACTGGTGCCGCTGGCGGTGGTGGCACAGGCGGGCTGGCAGCAGGTGGCGCTGAGTAAACTGGTGGCGGCGGGCTGGCAGCAGGTGGCGGCTCGACAAATACCTCGGCCTGCGAAGTCTTCAACTCCTCTTCCTTGGACAGCAACGAGGCCCGCAACTGATCCACGGCATGGGCTAACTCGGCTAAGGTCGCCGAGCTAATCTGACCGGCTCGCTGGAGCTCGTAGGCCCGCTGGCCCAACTCACCAAGCTTCACGTCAAGCTGGTGGCGAAACTCATTGACCTCGCCCTGGAGCCGCGTGGTCGCCTGGAATTTCTCGGCCTCGAACTTGGCCCGGTCAACCCCCTGCGTAATCTGCTTGCCAAGCTGATCTAAAAAGCCCATTGGGAAACCTCCCTGGATGTTGCTGGTAGACGGTCGCTCGGTCCGAAAAGCTGACGCACCGTCGCTTACGGCGGGTTCCGCACGGTCATTGTAGCACAGGCCCACATGGGAACAGTACTAACGGTGGCAGATCGTAGCCCTGCAATTGGACGCAAGTACTATGGACGCCCGTGGGTTGTGCAGGTACGATAGGCGTGGCAGGTGCGTAGCACCACCGTATATTATGTGAAAGGGCCTGCCGTGACGCAGACACTCCGTCTCCCCGCCGTCAATCTCGACCCAACCCGCCAGATGATCGCCACGCTTGAGCGTCACCGTGACGCCTACCCCTTCCTCGACGAGGATCTGGCCCGCCACCGGGCGCTCTCGGCGGCTTTGGTCGCCCAAGCGCTCCAGAGCGAATATGCGCTCAGTCAGTGGCGCACCGCGCTGGCCCGACGCTGGGACTGCGAGGTGGCCGCACAGCGGGTTTATCACAAGATTCAGCAGCAACTTGACGCCACGTACGGCGCTGACCCGGCGTACAGCCAGTTGCTCGCCCCGGCCCAGCCCGCTGCGGGCAACACCCCGCGTGCCCTGCTCCACGAGGTGCGTCGGCTTGAGGCCGCCCTTGGTCTGCTGGCCCCACGCCCGCTGTTCGCTGACACGGGCCGCACCCAGCTGCGGACGGTGGCCGAGAACCTCGCCGCCGCAATCGCCCAGACCGACCAGTGTGAGGCTGAGCGCCGCAACAGGCTGGTCGAGCAGCGGCTCACCGCGAATATGCTAGAGCGAGTCTCTGAGCGTACGCGCCGCACGCTGACGCACTATATGCTGGATACGCCGCTGTTGTAAACTGCATGGCGGTTACAACGTCCGGTTGCCGCGCCAGCCCTCACCCCCCTGCCCCCTCTCCCAGAACGGGAGAGGGAGAGCCGGAAGCGTCCTGATGCGGAATCCCCCCTCTCCCCTAGTGGGAGAGGGGCCGGGGGTGAGGGGCAAGCGGGACAAACGACGACGTTGCAACCGCCCCGCTCAACATTCCAGCGCAAGAGAAAGGGTGCCCACACGGGGCACCCTTTCCATTTCACAGCGACCGCAAGCGCGGCTCACGGCTACTTCCACTCAAGCGTCAGCACGTCCTTGGCGATCTTGTGGTCGAGATTGCCCGCAGCATCGGCCACGGCCACGCCGAAGGGCAGCGGCTTGGATGGGATGAGCACGGCATCGTCGGGGTGGGTCGTGTTCAGCAGGCGGCGCTGTACCACCACCCACTTGCCGTCGGCCCAGACACCTTTGGCCTCAACGTCGCCAAGCGAGCCGACCGGCTTTGCGAGTACAAAGCCGGGGACGGTGCCACCAGCCACCAGCATCTTCTGGTCAAATGGCACCTTGTCGGCCTCCAGCAGGATGAGCGCCTGCATATCCTTGGCGCTCATAAACTTGGGGGCGGGTGGTGTTGCGCCGTCGGTGTTCTCCTCGGGGCCACCCGAGTCCTTTGCGTCGTCCACACGCGGGCTGCCCATGTCCTTGGGATCAGTGAGGTTGACCCAGCGGATGTCGTCAGTGTAGCTGACCGCGTTGGTGCGGGCTGCCATCCAGAACCAGCCGTCGTAGTTCACGTCGGCGCTGTCCGACCCCATCCACCACTCGTCCTGCTTGGCGCTGCTGTTGTGGCAGGTGGCGGCGCAGCCCTTGCTGGCGAAGGTCGCATTGTTGCCAATCGGCCAGATGAACGCGATGAAGTCCTGCTCACCGCCCTGGGTGAACGCCTTCCCATCCCACGTCCAGGTGTCATCTTGCAGCGAGTTTGTGGCGTCCGCCCACTCGCTGCGGATCACGATGTACTGACCATCATAGGCGGCCTGGATCGTCACCTTGGGGCCAGCGGGCTTATCAGGGGCGGCGCCACTGGTCGTCACTTCAAGCTTGGGCGACTGCGCCCAGTAGGGCGCGGCGGCATCCACCGAGGTCGCATCGACCTTGACGGCGGTTAGGGTGTTGGGCTTCCCCGCCGGGGCGCTGCCGCCCTGGCCGGGTGCCGTGGGGGTGGCACCGCCACAGGCGGCGACCACGAAGGCAAGCGACAGGGCCAGAGTCTCAGCGAGCAGTAGGCGTTTCATAACTCCTCCATACTAAGCGGAACCGTACATCAGGCGTAGGCGGCCATCGCAAGCACGGTGAAGACAATAATGACGATGATGTAGAACAGGCTGACCAGGGTGGTCACGGGCTTGCGCCACGGACGGCGCTCCTCGCTACGGTCAACAAAAGGCAGGAGGATCATGCTGCCAAAGAGGAACAGCGGGATGAGAATGGTGGCGATTGGCTCCAAGGCCCCAGGGAAGTACTTGAGTAACTGAAAGTAGAACATGAAGTACCACTCGGGCCGTGGGATGTAGTTGTTGCTCGTCGGGTCAGCGGGAAACTCCAGCGGCGCATGGTTGGCCCACGTCATGTAGACCAGCAGCGCCAACAGGCCCAGGCCCGCCGCCGTGTCGGTGATCGCCCAATCAGGAAAGAAGGGGATGAAGGTCTTGGCTTGCGCCTGCGCCTTTTTCGTGATGGCTGGCGCGATGCCGTGGTGGCGCAACTGGAAGATGTGGGCCACGATCAGGATGGCGACCGACGCGGGCAGCAGCAGAATGTGCCCCGCATAAAAGCGCGTCAGCGTCGCCTGGCCCAGATTTTCGCCGCCGCGCATAATGCGGATGAGGAAGTTGCCAATCAGCGGCACCGACCCGGCAATTTCGGTACCAACCTTGGTGGCCCAGTAGCCCTTCTGGTCCCAGGGCAGCAGATAGCCCGTGAAGCCGAAGGCCAGCACCAGGAAGAGCAGCAGCACGCCGGTGAGCCAGTTCAGCTCGCGGGGCTTTTTGTAGGCGCTGAAGTAGTAGGTGCGGAGCATGTGCAGCGACACCAGAATGACCATTGCGCTGGAGCCGTAGTGGTGGACGCCGCGCACGAGCCAGCCCAGCGGCAACTGGAAGCTGATGTAGTCTACGCTGTTGTAGGCGCCCTCGGTGCTGGGGTCGTAGTAAAAGGCCAGCAAAATGCCGGTGATAATCTGAAACAGGAAGGCCATCAGGGTCAGCCCGCCCAGCGTGTAGAGAAAATTGCGGTGGACGTATTTGGGCACCGGGTAGTTCAGAAAGTTGCGGACTGGCCCGCTCAACCCGGTGCGCTCGTCGATCCACTTGAAGATGCGGTTCATGCACTGTCCTTAGACAAGGGTTCAGGTGTCGGGTTTCAGGTGTCAGCGCCCGCCCAGTGGCTGAAGCCACGGGCGACGCGGGACGAAGGCCGCCTACGCGCCCTCGCTGCGCCTGCGAAGGCAGGCTTCGTCACCCAAGCGCCGGGGACTGCAGTCCCCCGGCGGGCGTAGGAACGCCGCGTGACCACCTTGTCGAAACCTTAACTTGTGAGTAGTGGTCTTAGGCTCAGATCTCGGCTAAGAGCGTCCCATCTTGCACTTTCACCGCCAACTGGCGCAGCCGGTGCGGTGGTGGGCCGCTGATCACCTCGCCCTCGCGGGTGTAGTAGCCGGAGTGACACGGGCAGATAAACGCGCCTTTGCCTTCGTCCCACTGCACGATACAGCCCAGGTGCGTACACGTCCCGTCGAGCGCGGTAAACGTCGTGCCGCCGTCGGCGCTGCTGACATACACGGTGCCGCGCTGGGTCACTTGGCGCCAAGCGTCGGTGGCGCGGGTGCTGTAATTCACCTGCGTCACGGCGGCGGCGGGCAGATCGGCGACTTTGCCCAGCTCGACCCATTTGGTGGTGCTTGGCTCAAGGGAGTTGCCGATCAGGAAGCGTACGCTGGGGACGGCGACAAGCAGGGTGCCAAGGCCCGCCAGCGCCCCAAGGGTCGCCTCAAGAAAGCCGCGCCGACTGAGCGTGTGCTCGTCCCAGACCCCTTTGTCGGTGGGGAGCGGTGGGAGCTTCGGTGCCGCCATGAGTCTCTCTCCTTCAATCAGTTGTGCCTACGACCATTTCAAATAAGCCGATCCCGCACCGGCCTTTGCCCCTCACCCCCTGCCCCTCTCCCTCACGGGGAGAGGGGAGACTCCGCCGCAGAACGTTTCCGGCTCCCCCTCTCCTGCTCAGGGAGAGGGGGCAGGGGGGTGAGGGCTGGTGCGATCATCGGACGTTGCATCAGCCCTTATCTACCAGGTGCATACGTCGCCTACTGTAACACCGCCCGCCGTCGGCATGGGGGCACAGGTCGTCACAATTGTGTCTCAGATTGCCCCAGACGAGTGGGATTGTGCTATGGTGGATTGATTATTAAGCTCCGCTCGGGCGGCCCGCTCTAGCGCAACATATAGCAATCCTACACTGATTGTTGAATCCGGGGGGTTGAAGCCCCCGGCTCTTGGGTGCGAAGCCTGCCTTCGCAGGCTCGTGCAGCCCGCTTCAGCGGGCTTCGCAGGGACTAGCCCGTGGCTTCAGCCACCGGGCGGGCGCGAAACAATCTGTGTAGGACTGCTACAGATCCTCAGATAATGATTCTGGAAGGTTGTTGTTGCAACCGTAAGAGCGAGCGCATCAGGAAGCGGTAGAGCAAGCCACCTTCCAGAATCATTATCTGAAGATCTATATATGCGGCAACGGCTACCGAACAACGCGAATAAAACCGCCCCGATGGATCTGGCGGATTGTACGGGCGCAGCATGCTGCGCCCCGACACCGCGCCCCGTGTCAGCGTCTTCACGACCCGGATGGGTTGCTCTATCCCGAATCATGCAGTAAGGAGAACACTGATGCGCCCCAAACCGCTCATCACCCAAACCATATTCGTCGTGTTCATCGCTGGCCTGTTGGCCGGGCTGTGGTTTAACGCCCTGCCGCCTGCCCCCGCCTACGCCGCCGCTGGCGACCTGGATCCCACCTTCAACCCTGGCACGGGGGCAAATAATACGGTATTTGTCATTGCGGTGCAAAGCGATGGTAAAATCCTGATCGGCGGCTTGTTGACCACCTATAACGGCGTGGGACGCAACCGCATCGCCCGCCTCAACCCCGATGGCTCACTCGATGCGACCTTCGACCCTGGCGTGGGGGCAGACGAGCGCGTGTTTGCCATTGCGGTACAGGGGGATGGCAAAATCCTGATCGGCGGTATGTTCACCACATATCAGGGGACAGCGCGTAGCGGCATTGCCCGCCTCAACGCCGACGGCGCACTGGATACGTCCTTCGACCCTAGCACGGGCACCAGCGGCACGCTCTTTAGCGTGCGCGCCATTGTGGTGCAGAGCGATGGCACCATCCTGATCGGCGGCAGTTTCACCACGTACAACGGTGTGAGCCGCAACAACATCGCCCGCCTCAACGCCAACGGCGCACTCGATACCGGTTTCGCTGCTGGCGCGGGAACCAATGGCGACGTGCTTGCCCTTACGGTACAAAGCGATAGCACCATCCTGATCGGCGGCAGTTTCACCACCTGTAACGGCGTGGCGCGCA
>CAIWXH010000393.1 GCA_903916565.1 uncultured Oscillochloris sp.
CCGGTGGCTGAAGCCACGGGCTACGGGGAACGAAGGCCGCCTACGCGGCCTTGCTGAGCCTGCGAAGGCAGGCTTCGCCGATCAAGCGCCGGGGACTTCAGTCCCCCGGATTCAACAACCTGTGTAGGATTGCTATAGGACGGAATAACGAAGCGCCCCGGCGACGGAGCGCGTCCTAGCGCTTTCGATTAGTCCCTACCGCGTATCGGTCTCGTTTCTGTTGGTTGGGCTTGAACGCCCCAACGGTGCCATAAAAGCCATACGCGTTCCCGGTCAGTTTTGGCGAAGGTATTGATCATTCTGCTTCGGTGGGCTGTTTACAGAGGCTCCGCAGCTGCTCACCGAAGGGGAAGCTGCAGGCGCTGAGGCCGAGGCGCTCGCTGGCGCTGAGGACGACGAGGGCGCTGAGGCCGGCGAGCCGCTGGACGCCACCACCGTGGCGCTCGGCCAGCTCGGCCTGAGGGTCGGGCATACGCTGCTCTACTACTTTGACTATGGCGACGACCATATGTTTGATGTGGCCCTCGTAGCTATCCAGCCGCAGGCCGAGCCGGGCGACTACCCGCGTCTGGTCGAGTCAGAGGGCAAGACGCCGCCCCAGTATGACGGCGATGATGACGATGATGACGATGAGGTCTGGGAGGATGGTGAGACATGAGGAGTATCACGCTTGAGCCGTTGCTGGCGACCCTCGACCGCAATCAGCTCCGGGATCTACGGCTGCGTCTGGTCGCACGCCAGCCCGACCTCGCCGACGTAATTGCGGGCGAGGTCGCGGTGACGCAGGCCCGCACCACGCCCCGCGCCGCCCCGACGCGCCCGCCCGCCGACGTCGGGCCGATCCAGCGCCAGGTGCGCGCGCTGTTAGGCTCATCGTACCGTGGCTACGACGGCTACGACATCGCCCGATCAATCGCCGAGGGCATGGGCGCGATCCTCGATCAGGTGCAGAAGCCGCCCTGCCCGCACGGCGAGCCTGGGCGCGATGCTCCGCGCAACCTTGTTCGGGTGGACTGGTGCCCTGGTGGTCGGTGCGCTGCTTCGGGCGGTGATGCTCGGGCGCTTCACCGCCCTCGTTCCACATCGTCACGTTTCTGGTCGCCCTGCTGCTGCTGCTGCTCGGCAGTTGGCATGGGGCGTTCGCCTTGATGACGGGGCGGCGGATAGAAGGCTGAGCAGATGGGGTACAATAGGCTGAAGGTAGAGGTTGCTCGCCCAAAGCCCAGGAGGATCTATGAAGCCCGAGTGGAGTGGTGCTTCCCATGTTGGTCCCTTCGTCACTTCGATTAGTCTGGCCGCCCTGGCTGCGTTACTGTTGCTGACCTACGTCTTCGGCTACTACTGGTAGGCTCCACCACAGCGCCCCGGCGAACAAGCCGGGGCGTTGCGATGTGCGTAAGGCACGGGGGCACGGGGACACGGGGACACGGGGACGCGGGGGCGCGAGGACGCGGGGACGCACATGGCACGACGACGGACTCGACAACGTAGGCTGCGCGTAGATCTGCTGGCGCTCGCGGCCCTGGTCGTGCTGGTGGCTGGCGCAGCCATGTTTGCGCTGCTGCGGTCAGGGGCTGCGCCAGTCGCGCCAGCCGCCCGTGCCCCAGCGCCGACGGACGGCTGCCGGACGCTGCCAGCGTTCACCCAGAACCCGGCCCTGGGGCTGGACGGCACCCTGGCCCTGGCGACCGACCAGCCACAGAAGGGGCTGGTGCTGCTGGCAACCGCTGGCACGGGGACGCCCTACCAGCACTCGACATGGGACGACGCGGGCTACTTGGGGGCCATCGCCTACGACGGCGCGGGCGCTGTGTACGCCGCGCCGACGCCCCGGCAGTCGCTGGTTGACAATCCGCTGGCAGGCGCGACGACCCTCTGGCGCGTTGATGGACGTAGCGGGGCGATGCGGCCATTTGTGACGCTGCCGGGCACCGCCTCGGAGCGTAACCCGTTCGGGGTGCTGGGGCTGACCTTCGCCTGCGACCTCAGCGCGCTGTACGCGGGCACCGTGATTGGCTCGACCCCGACAAGCGCGCAGGGCGGCGTGGTCGTCATCGAGACCGACGGGCAGATTCGGGGCGTTGCCCTGGCTGACACCGATGTGATGGGCGTGCTGGTGGTGCGCGTGGCGGGGGGCTACGAACTGTACGCTGGCTTGGCCCGCAGCCCGCAGATCGTGGCGGTGCCGCTCGATGCGCGGGGTTTGGCAACGGGGCCAGCGCGTTCGTTGATTGACCTGACGGCGGCGGGCGCAGCGCCGAGCGAGCGCGCCCGTAAGCTGCGGATGCTCGCCGGTGCGCTAACGGTTGATCTGGTGCCCTTCAACTTCAGTCTCCAAGGGAGTGCGTCGGCACAGGCGCAGACGCGCCGCGCAACCTGGCGCTACGATCTCGCCAGAAGCGTGTGGGTGGTGAGCCAGGCGGCGGCGGGGGCGTAAACCGGGCTGATGCAACGTCGCCGCCGAGGGACTAAAGTCCCCGGCTCTGGAGGTGCGAAGCCTGCCTTCGCAGGCTATCCAGGCCGCGCAGGCGGCCTTCACACCACGTAGCCCGTGGCTTCAGCCACCGGGCGTGGGCTGGCGGGCGACGTTGCACTCGCCATGCGGCGTAAACCGGACTGCACCACGCGCCCCAAAATGTATGTTATGCTTCTGTATATGCCAGAGTTGTTCACTACACCTACGGGGCTGCGCGTCCTCGTTGAGGAACTGCCGCACACCTATTCGGTCTCCATCGGCTGCTTTGTGGCCGCCGGGGCACGCCACGAGCCGCCGACCCACGGTGGCGCGGCGCACTTTATCGAGCATATGCTCTTCAAGGGCACCGAGCGCTACACCACCCCGCGGATGCTCTCGCAGGCCGTCGAGGGCGTCGGCGGGATGCTGAACGCCTCCACCGCCTACGAGTCAACCGTCTATTACGCCAAGGTCGCCGCAATCCATTTCGACCGTGCGGTCGATGTCCTCGCCGAGATGATGCTGCGGCCCCTCTTCGACCTGCACGAGCTTGAGAAAGAGCGCCGCGTCATTATCGAGGAGCTACGCGGCCTTCAGGATGCCCCCGGCGACTGGGTTCACGAGCTGCTTCAGCAGACGATGTGGGCTGACAGCCCCCTGGGCCGCGATATTGCCGGTAGTGTCGAGACGGTCAGTAGCTTGGGGCGGGCCGACCTGACCGGCTTCTGGCAGCGCCACTACAATCGGGCCAACATGGTCATCTCGGTGGCGGGCAATATTCGCGCCGCCGACGCCTACGCTGCCGTCTGCGCCGCCTTCGCGACCCTCCCCGAAGGCGTGCCCACCGCGCCCCAACCCCAGCCCGTGGCGGCGGTCGGCCCGCGCATCACGCTGACGAGCCGTGAGACCGAGCAGGGCAATTTCTGCCTTGGGCTGCCCGGTCTCGCCTACAATGACCCCGACCGGCGCCCGCTACAGGTACTTGACTCGATCCTCGGTGGCGGCATGTCCTCGCGCCTCTTTCAACTGCTGCGTGAAGAACACGGCTTAGCCTATAGCGTCGGCTCGTACCACAACGACCTCTCGGATACCGGGATGTGGGTCATCTACGGCAGTGTTGACCCCGAGTCGCTGCGTGACGCCGTGGCCCTCGCACTCGAAATTCTGCGTGACCTGGGGCGCGGCGGCGTCACCGCCGACGAACTGGCAATGGTCAAAGAGCAGGTCAAAGGCGGCTTGCTGCTCTCGCTTGAAGATACGTGGTCGGTCGCTTCGCGGAATGGTGCCCACCTGCTGCGCTACGGTCACGTTGTGCCCGTCGAACAGGTGGTCGTCGAAGTCGAGACCGTGACCCTCGACGATGTGCAGCGCGTGGCGAGCCGCCTGATGCGGAGTGAGGCGCTGCACCTCGCCGTGATCGGCCCCTATAGCCCTGACGATTGCCGCGAGCTTGAGGGGCTGATTGGCGAGGGTCTGTAGATGGAGAGCTGGAGAGCTGGAGAGCTGGAGAGCTGGAGAGCTGGAGAGCTGGAGAGCTGGAGAGCTGGAGAGCTGTATCTCCCCATCTCCCCCCCTCCCCATCTCCCCCCCTCCCCCCTCCACATCTCCCCCCCTCCCCATCTCCACATCTCCCCACCTCCACATCTCCCCCATCCCTCCTCCCCAGCTTTCATGGAGTAGCGCATGGCCCAGATTGCGATCATTGGTGCGGGCGTAGCCGGGCTGGCCGCTGGGCGCGAACTGACCCGGGCCGGACACAGCGTGACGATCTTCGAGCAAAGTCGCGTACTCGGCGGGCGCATCGCGACCCGGCACGTGGCAGGCTTTGTGGTCGAGCATGGTGCCCAATTGGTCAAAGCCCCCACCGGCGCACTCCAAGCCCTAATCGAAGAGACCGGCGACGCCCACGACCTGCTTGGGCCGGTCTGGGTTTTCGACGGCGAGGGGCAGGTTAGCCCCGGCGATCCGGCCTTTAACCTAGAGCCAAAGTGGGTCTGGCCCGGTGGCAACGCGATCCTGGCCGACCATCTGGCCCGTGGCCTGAACATTCACCTTGAGACGACCATCACCGCCCTGCGGCGCACCGGGTCGAGCTACGATTTGTTGGACGACGCGGGCGACGTGGAGGGGCGCTTCGCTGCGGTGCTGCTGACCGCCCCCGCGCCCCAGGCGACGGCCATTCTGTCTGCCAGCGACCTTGAACCCGGTGCCCGCAGCGAGTTGTTGGCGGCCCTTGCCCCGGTGCGCTACCGGCGCTGCATCTCGCTGGCCCTGGCCTACGCCCGCCGCCCCGAGTTGCCCTGGTACGCCCTGGTGAACATCGACCGGCACCACCCGATTGCCTGGCTGGCCTGCGAACACACCAAGCCGGGGCACGTCCCCGCCGGCTACGCACTGCTGATCGCCCAGATGGGGCCAGCGTGGAGCGAGACGCGCTGGGATGCGCTGGCGAAAGAGGCGTACGGCGTAGGCGTCCCGCTGCCCCAGGCCGCCGCCGAGGCCCACGCGCTAACGCTGGCCCTCGTCGGCGAGGACTTGGGCGAGCCGCTGTGGGTTGACGCGCACCGCTGGCGCTCCGCCCTGTGCGATGCGCCGTGTGGCGCCGCCGCCCGCGAGGGCCGGGCGGGCGTCTATCTCGCTGGCGACATGGAACACGGCCAGGGCCGCGTCCATCTGGCCCTGGAGAGCGGTTGGGCCGCCGCACGGCGGATGCTGGCTGGCTTGGGCCGTGAAAGCTAAGCCAAGGTGTCAGGTGCCGGATCTCCATGGCGGTTGCAACGTCCAATTGCCGCGCCAGCCCTCACCCCCCTGCCCCCTCTCCCTGAGCGGGAGAGGGGGAGCCGAACGCTTCCTGATGCAAAATCCC
>CAIWXH010000394.1 GCA_903916565.1 uncultured Oscillochloris sp.
CAAAGTTCACGAGGCTCCGGTACCTTGGGATCTCACAGCACCAACCTTTGGACGCCCGCGCCACATCAGCACGATCAAGCTGGATGATCGGCTGCTCGATCTGCTGGTCGGACGCCTGCGCCCCCACCCGTCGCACCCCGCGATCGCCGAGCGCTACCTCACCACCCCCCAGCTCACGCTTCGCGCCATCGGCGCGTATGCTATGGGCTTAATCCACCTCAAGCCCCCATGCGCGGCGCTCAGTGCCCTCGGGCTAGTCAACGACGCTGGGCAGCCCCTGGCGCTCCCAGATGACGCAACCATACTCACCGTCGCTTCGCGGCGAGCCACAGGACAAGATGTGTTGGATGGTCTCACTCCGGCAGGCCGCGAACGTGCAGGGCTAACGCGCACAGATGTGCCACCCGTAGCAGGGCAAGCGCCTTTTTTTGTGTCTGATCAGATCGCCCACATGATCGCCCAGCCGCTCGCCCACATGATCGGTGACCAGATCGGGTACGAATTGGCACAGGATAGGGAGAATTCCGTATCAGAAAGCCCTAAACAAGCAGTTCAAATGTACGAGCCGGGATCACATGGAGGGATCGGATCTGACGGAATAAATCCACCACACAGCATCAGCATCACGATTACGGTGAGCATTGGTGGTGGTGGTGAATTTACATTCAAAAAAAATCGGCCAAAAGGCCGAGAAGTTCCGGCCATGCCATCATCGTCGTTTGTGCCAAATAGCACACAGAATGCGGCAGCGGCACCGACAGACGCAGATGCGGCGAATACGTCAGACACGGTTGGCGCCAGCGCCAAATTGCTGCGAGGCATCGGTGTGCGCGCCGATGTTGCAGCACAGTTGGACGCGCACCCGCCGGAGCAGGTCGCGCGGCTGATCCATCAGGCTCGCAACCGCCCTGATGTGCGGGACACCGCCGCCTGGGTGGTCAGCGCGCTGCGTGTACTTCCCATCGACGCAGTGTCCACGGTTCCGCCGCCGCCGAAGGTTTCTGAGGCCGCGATCCTATTTCACCCAAACCTCTCAGGCTTCGACCGCCAGCGCTGGCTGAACCGTTTCCGCAACGCCGACCCTGCCGACCGCCCGTCCATCATGGTGCGCTTCCACGCTGAACACCCGATGGAGGAAGGCGATGTCCCTGTCACTTAGCGTGCCCTTCGACCTGAGCGCCGAGCGGGCCACCGTAGGTGCGCTCCTCGTAGAGCGCGACGCCATCCTGGCTGTCGCCTCGTTTCTCACACCCGACCACTTTTACCTTGAGCGGCACGCGCTGATCTATGCAGCGCAACTCGCCTGTTATCAGCAGCGTGTGCCGCCGGATCTTGCCACGGTCGCCGCCCATCTCCGCAGTCAGGGGCATCTCGATGTGGTGGGGGGGTTCTCCTACCTTGGCGAGGTGGCTGCTGAGGTGCCCACCGCCGTGCATGTTGAGTACTACGCGCGGGTGGTTGAGCAGACTGCCGTCGGACGGGCCTTGATCGAGGCGGGGGGACGGATTGTGGCCCTGGGCTACGATGAGCGCCGCCCGGTGGAGGAGCGGCTCGATGAGGCGGCTCAACAGATCTACGAGTTGTCTACGCGCCGCCAAGTGGGCCAAGATTTTCTTCCGCTGAGACAGGTCGCCAGTGACTACCTAGAGACGCTTCAGGCGACGGCTGACGAGGGCGACCTGCTCGGCCTCGCCACGGGCTATGGGGATCTCGATAGGGTCACGCAGGGCATGAAGGCGGGCGAGTTGGTGGTACTCGCCGCCCGTCCGGGGGTGGGCAAGACGGCTCTGGCACTCTGCATCGCCTATCACGTTGCGCTGCGTGGACACCATGTCGGGATTTTCTCGATGGAGATGGATCGTGAGTTGCTGCTCCAGCGGCTTGTAGCGATGGAACTAGGGGCGGCGACGACGCGGGTGCCACGCCTGCTGCGGCGGGGCGACCAAGCGGCGATCAACGCCTTGGCCCGCGTGGCGGAACTGCCCATCCACATTGACCACACGCCTGCGCTGAACGTGCTGGCGATCCGTGACCGGGCACGGCGCCTCGCCAGTACATGCCCGGTGGATCTCTGGATCGTGGACTATCTTCAGCTTGCCCAAAGCGGGAACGACCGTGAGGATGAGGTGCGACGCATCACGATGGTTTCGCAGGGGCTAATGAACTTTGCGCGTGAGCTACGAACGCCGGTGCTGGCGCTGTCCCAGTTGTCGCGGGCGGTGGAGAGCCGAGGAAGTCGTGTGCCGATGCTCTCCGATCTCAGAGGCTCGGGTTCAATTGAGCAAGACGCCTCACAGGTATGGTTTATCTACCGTGACGAACTGTACAACGATGAGACGGCATACCCCGGCATTGCGGAGATTCATGTGGCGAAGCATCGTAACGGTGAGACGGGGATGGCCTCGCTGCGGTTTGACCGGGCGACGACGCGCTTCCATAGCTTGAGTACGTATACCGCCCCAGAGGGCTATTGACCGACCTGCTGTGGCGGGCTTACCTCAGCGGTCGGTTACGGGACAAAGCGGACGCCGAGTCTGTCGCCGAACGGCTGGCCTTGGCAGAGCGCGGCTGCTCCCGCGCATCCGCTAGGGTACGGCGTTGCCTATTCTCTAGACAGCCCATCCTCGGTAGGAGCGTGGCAGATCGACCC
>CAIWXH010000395.1 GCA_903916565.1 uncultured Oscillochloris sp.
CAGCCGCCAAAGGCACCCATGCCCGCCAGCACCGCTGGCCCGTAGGTCGAGCGCACGGCGGCGCTCATTAGCTCATTGGCCTTGGTGGCGGCGGCGATGTTCACGCCAGCGGCGGCGTAGGAGTTTGGCATACGACCCTTTGAAGATTTTGGATTTCGGATTTCCGATTGAGCGCATCAGGGGCCTCAGCCCTAGAACCTTGCGATTAAGCCGATCCCGTACCGGCCTTTGCCCCTCACCCCCGGCCCCTCTCCCTCACGGAGAGAGGGGAGATTCCGCAGCAGAACGTTTCCGGCTCCCCCTCTCCCGCTCAGGGAGAGGGGGCTGGGGGGTGAGGGTTCGCGAGACGGTCAGTTCACACAAGCGCTGCGCGTAAGCGCGCAAACGCCTCGCTTTCAGCCTTAAAGACGTGCTGCACCTGAAGCGTGGTGACGCTGACGGCGCCGATGGCGCGCAGATGCTCAACGGCGGGCAGTAGTTCGTCCTGGGGCACCACGACGTTGACCGCATACCACTGGGGGCCAGTCCCCTCGGCGGCGAATTTGCTCCACACGGGCGAGATGGTCGGCCCATGGAGGCCCGCAAGCTCGACGCGGGCGGTCACGCGGCGCCCGACGGCCTCAACCGAGTCGCCGCTGAGGTTGGCGGTGAGCGAGTAGAAGAGCCGCCCACGACGGCGCGCTTCCAGCAGATCAAGCAACTGGCGCACCAAGGCCAGCTTGCCCGCGTCGCCGCGCAGGGTACGCCGACTCCCGATCAACATGGCCTGCGAGCGCAGGATTGGCCCGCCGACGATCTTCAGCCGGTTATCGCGAATGGCCGTGCCCGTCTCGGTGATGTCGGCGATGATGTCGGCGTAGCCCAGGCTCGGCGCGGCCTCGGTGGCCCCCTGCGAGTCAATCAGCTCGAAATAGTTGATGCCCTGGCTGTAGCAGAAGCGGCGCACCGTCTCGGTGTACTTGGTGGCGATGCGAAGGCGACGGCCCCGGCTCCGCAGTTCGACCGCGAGGTCGGCGAGGTCTTGCCAGTTACTCACATCAATCCAGCCCTGGGGCACCGCAAAGACCAACTCGACGCGCCAGAAGCCCAGGTCGTCGTAGACCGCCAGGAGGTTCTCGTCGTCGCCGCGCTGCTCGGCGACCAGGTCGTAGCCGCTGATCCCGAGGTCAATGCTGCCCTCGGCCACCTTCGCAACGATGTCGGCGGGGCGGTGCAGCAGCACCTCGGTGTCGGGGAGGCCGCGCAGCGTGGCGGTGTACTGGCGCGGATTGGCGCGCACCACGCGCAGGCCACAGCTCTCAAGCAGGGTCAGGGAAGCGTCGTAGCCGGAGCCTTTAGAGGGGATGGCGAAACGTAGCATGATGGTTCGCATAGGCTCACGGGGGCGGCGCCCATCGTAAGGCTAGGCACTCCTGGCAAGATCGTGCCACCACGCCGCCGTGGCAACATCCGGGTCGCTCCCATAGCGGGCGACAAACGTCTGATAGCGCTCGCGGCGCCGCGCGTAGAGCGCGTGAAGCGGGGCCGGGTCGTCCCGGTCGAGCAGATCGGCGACCGCAAGCACCATCCGCTCGACGGCGAGGCCCAAGGCGCTGATGCCCAGCGAGGTCGAGGCGGTATTACGCGGGTCGCGCCCGACAATGCCGCTGGTCGCGGGGTTCAAGGGGCCGTCGCCGAGGGGCGTCATATCAATCAAGTCGGGGCGCACCGCCAGCAGCACCGAACTTTCCCAGAGACCACCGTGGTCGAGCATCTCCTCGTCTACCAGGGCGAGCGGCGGGACGGCCAGGGTGAGAATGTCGTGGCGGTCAATGGCCTGCGCGGCGATGTCCATGATCATCAGGTCGTAGGCGGGGCCATAGTGGCCGCTAATCAGCACGGCGACACGCCAGCCGTTCCGGGCCAGTCCACTGAGGATGTCGTCGAGCAAAGCGCGGAGGGTGGCGCTGCTGATGCCGACGGTGTCTTGGTGGAGCAGGCTGGCGGCGGGCCAGCAGGTGAGGGGCAACAAGACGCCGCCGGTACGCTTGATGGCGCGCTCGGACACCGTCTCGGCGATAACGCCGTCGAGGCCAAGGGGCAGATGCGGGCCGTGCCAGGCGAGGCCGCCCCATGGCAGATAGGCGACCGGCGTCGCGGCGCGGATGTGGGCCAGTTGATCTGGGCGTAGCTCGGCGTAACGGCCCCAGAGCGGCGCAGTGGTCATAGTTCAAGCAGCCTTCTGCGCGGGCCTAGCCCGTGCTATGGGTTGATCAAAGACCGTCAATCTGCTCAAGGGTGATGCGGCGCTCGTCGTGCCGGACGAGGTCGCGCCAAACCAGCGTGCGGCTTTGGCGCTCGTCGGCGCCAACAATCGCGACGAAGGCGACCCCCCGACGCACGGCGTCGCTCAGGTTTTTGCCGAGGGTGCGCCCGCGCACATCAACGCTGGCGATCAGGCCGTGGGCGCGCAGGCTGCGGGCCACCTCTTGGGCATAGGCGTAATCAGTATCGGCCACCGGGGCGACCAGGGCGACCCGCTGCGCCTCGGGGGGCAGCGCGGGCGCGGCGGCGGCGACCCGCTCAAGGCCGTAGGCGAAACCCACGGCGGGCACGCTGCGCCCGCCCAAGGCGGCGACCAGATCATCGTAGCGCCCGCCTCCGCAGAGCTGAAGCCCGGAGCGGTCATCGATTTCAAACATAATGCCCGTGTAGTAGTGCAGCCCCCGCCCAATGCCAAAGTCAATCGTCACCTGGGCCGGGTCGAGGCCGTGAGCGCCGAGCAGATCGAGGATGGCGCGCAACTCGGCGTAGGCGTCGAGCTGTAGCCCCTCGGCCTCAAGCAGCGCGGCGAGGGCGGGCATCGTTGCGGCGGGCGGGCCGCTGATGGTGCCGAGGCGGGCCAAAATTGCCAGGGCACGCTCGATGGCGCCTTGCTCGTCGTGGCGGCGCAGCTTGCGAAGCAGCCGGGCGACCACCTCGTCGAGCGTGCGCGTGCCGGTACTCAGGTCAATTTGCATCGCCTGAAGCGTGCGGAGCAGCCAGGCGGTGGCTTGGCCCTCGTCGAGACCGGGCGGCAGGTCGAAGCCCACGGGCGGTGCGCCGACATCCTCGCGCAGCGTGTGCCCCACCGCGTCCGGGCCGTCCTTCCGCAGATGCTCAAGGCTCCAGACTAAGGCACCCTGGGCGCGCTCGGTCAGCCCGAGGCTGCCGAGGATCGCCCGGATGAGGCCGACGTGACCGACCAGCACCCGGTAGCCTGTCACCCCGACGGCGTCGAGGCCAGCGCAGGCCAGCGCCAGCGCTTCGGCGTCGGCGCGGGGGGCGGGGCCACCGATAAGCTCAACGCCGATCTGGGTGAATTGGCGGTAGGTGTGGCGCTGGGGGCGCTCGTAGCGAAAGACGGGGCCGACGTAGCTGAGGCGCAGGGGCAGCGGCTGGTCTTGCAGATGGGCCACGTAGGCGCGCAGTACCGAGGCCGTCCACTCGGGGCGCAGGGCCAGTTCGCGACCGCCAAAGCTGAACTCGTAGACCTTTCCGGCCAGCTCTTCGCCGAGCTTACGAAGATAGAGGTCGCGATGTTCGATGATGGGCAGGTCAAGAGGCGTGTAGCCATGGGCGGTGATGACCGCTTCAAGGCTGGTACGAGCGTGCGCGGCGGCCCGCTGCTCGCCGGGCAGCATATCGTGCATCCCCCGCACCGTCTCGATCATGCTGCTCACGGTGCCCCTGCTCCTGTTTGGCTTGCTGAACGCGCCCGCCATTTTAACCGATGAGCGCCCGTGCGACAAACGGACGCAGAACGCCGTGCATGGCTGATGCAACGTCGCCTTCTGCCCCGCATTCCCGGCCCCGCTCCGCACTGGTTCTATCTTTACCCAGAACGTTCATTCTATCATGTGGCGGGGCACCGCTCTGCTGCCACCGGCTGAAGCTTGTGGTACAATAGGTCTGCGGGTGGCAGCATGGCCCGTGTGTTTTTTTTGGCCTGCGACACGGCTTGACAAAACCTGGGGAAGATGCTATATTCCTTGTTCGCAGTTAGCTTCAGGGGTTTCGTGTGCGCCCACCGTTGGGGCGGCGCACTGTCGGTGCCGTCACTCAGGATGTACCCGCTGATCCGCCTTGCACTGTCCAGCCCGCTTAGAAAAACAGGCCAGCCCCCGCCCCGCCAGTCGTTTAGGCCGTCCCGCCTTGGGTCAACGCCGATGACCGGCGCTTTCTGTTTTCTGTCACAGCCAGTACGCAGCGTCGCGAGCTACGTGTCTGGGCGGCAGCGCCCCGACGACGACGACTGAGGAGAGGTAGATATGCCCCCGTTGTTTGAGTCTGTGGTGCTACAGCCGCTGATCGCACCGATCGACCCGGGCGCCAATGGGCCGCGCACCCACCGGATTGAGCGTCGCTCCTTCGCGCAGATCCACGACGCGATTGATGTGCCACGCCTGATTGAGACCCAAGTCAACAGCTTTGACTGGTTCCGGCGCGAGGGTCTGCGCGAGCTCTTTGAGGAGATCTCGCCGATCACCGATTTCACCGGGAAGAATCTTGAACTGCATTTCAAGGACTATGTTTTTGGCGAGCCACGCTTTGACGAGTTCCAGTGCCGCGAGCGCGACCTGACCTACGCTGCGCCCCTGCGGGTCAATGTCGAGCTGCGAATTCTCTCGACTGGCGAAATCAAAGAGTCGGAGATCTTCCTCGGCGATTTCCCGGTGATGACCGATAACGGCACCTTCATTTATAACGGTGCCGAGCGCGTCGTCGTCTCGCAGCTTATTCGCTCGCCTGGGGTCTATTTCAAGGACGATAAAGAACCCACGAGTGGGCGGTCGCTCCACTCGGCGAAACTGATCCCTAATCGTGGTGCCTGGCTTGAGTTTGAGACCAATAAGCGTGATGTGGTCAGTGTGAAGGTTGACCGCAAGCGCAAGATCCCGGTCACCATTCTGCTGCGTGCCATCTTGGCCTGGCGCGCCGGGGAGGATGGCAACGGGCGTTGGGTGCCTGATAACGAGCTTGATCAGCACGGGCACAACGAGCACATCCTCGATCTGATGCGCCAAAGCGATGTCCTCGCCGAGCATCCGTACACGCAGGCGACGCTTGATAAGGACCCGGCCCACAACAGCAAAGAGGCGCTGATGGAGCTGTATAAGCGCCTGCGCCCCGGCGATCCGCCGACCCTTGAGAACGCGCGCTCGCTGATTGAGTCGCTGCTGTTCAACCCACGCCGCTACGACTTGGCCAAGGTCGGGCGCTATAAGCTGAACAAGAACCTGTGGGAGCGCGAGACGCGCCGTGATGGGGTCTCGAACGCGCCGAGCTTGGCGGTGCGCGTGCTGCTGCCACGCGATATTATCAAGATCGTCGAGCAGCTCATCCAGCTCAACAATGGGCATGGCCGCCCCGATGATATTGACCATCTGGGCAATCGCCGCGTCCGTACCGTGGGTGAGTTGATCCAACAGCAGTTCCGGGTCGGTCTGCTGCGCCTTGAGCGTGTCGTCAAGGAGCGCATGTCGCTGCAAGACCCCGATAGCGCGACGCCCAACGGGCTGGTCAATATTCGTCCGGTGGTCGCCGCGATGCGCGAGTTCTTCGGCGGCTCGCAGCTGAGCCAGTTTATGGATCAGACCAACCCGCTGGCCGAACTGACCAACAAGCGGCGCCTCTCGGCCCTTGGCCCTGGCGGCCTCAGCCGCGACCGCGCTGGCTTTGAGGTGCGCGACGTGCATCACAGCCACTACGGGCGCATTTGTCCAGTCGAGACGCCGGAAGGCCCGAACATCGGCCTGATTGGCACGATGTCCACCTTCTCGCGGGTCAACGAGATGGGCTTCCTTGAGACGCCCTATCGCAAGGTTTATAACGCGGTTGATAATGCCCTGGTTTGGCGCGAACGGTCGATTTTGCTGCGCGATGTGCGCGATCTTCGCAATGGCGATCTGATTGCCGCAAAGGGTTCGCGCACCGACGAGACGATTGCCCGCCGGATTACGGTGAGCATGTTGCGCGGCCAGATTTTGCGCGAGGACATTACCAACCCCGATACGGGCGAGACGCTTGCCGAGGCTGATACCGAGATTAATCGGGCGCTCGCTGAACAGATCGCCGACCTGCCGCTGAAGTCGATCCGCATCCGACCGGTGGTGTCGCAAGAGGTGGATTACCTGAGCGCCGACGAGGAAGATCGCTTCGTGGTGGCCCAGGCCAATGCGCCCATTGACGAGCATAACCGCTTTGTTCAGAGTACCGCCTCGTGCCGCTTCGCTGAGAAGTTCGTGCAGGAACGGGTGGATCGCATTGACTACATGGATGTGTCGCCCAAGCAGGTGGTCAGCGTCTCGACGGCGCTGATTCCCTTCCTTGAGCATGACGATGCCAACCGCGCCCTGATGGGCTCGAACATGCAGCGTCAGGCCGTGCCGCTGCTGCGCCCCGACGCGCCGATTGTCGGCACCGGGATGGAGTTCCGCGCCGCCCGCGACTCGGGCCAGGTGGTGGTAGCGAAAAAGCATGGTGTCGTGCTTAACTCGACCAGTGACCACATTCTCGTCGAGGAGGATGACGGTGTCGAGTACGAGTATCGCCTGCGTAAGTTTATGCGGAGCAACCAGGACACCTGCATCAACCAGCGCCCTGCGGTGGTGAAGGGGCAGCACATTGAGATTGGCGATGTGATCGCCGATAGCTCCTCGACCGATAATGGCGAGTTGGCGCTCGGCCAGAATATTCTGGTTGCCTATATGCCCTGGGAGGGCGGCAACTTTGAGGATGCCATCCTGGTTTCTGAGCGGCTGGTGCGCGAAGACATCTTCACTTCGATCCATATTGAGAAGTATGAGGTTGAGGCCCGCGACACCAAGCTTGGCCCCGAGGAGATCACCCGCGATATTCCCAACGTGGGACAGGATAGCCTGCGGAACCTCGACGAGCGCGGCATTATCTATGTCGGGGCCGAGGTGCAGCCCAACGATATTCTGGTGGGCAAGATTACGCCGAAGGGCGAGACGGATCTGACCGCTGAGGAGCGCCTGTTGCGGGCGATCTTTGGCGAGAAGGCCCGTGAGGTGAAGGATAGCTCGCTGCGCGTGCCGAACGGCGTGCGTGGCAAGGTGATCGATGTCAAGGTCTTCTCGCGCAACGAGGGGGCTGAGTTGCCCGTTGGGGTCAATCAGACTGTGCGCGTGCTGCTCTGCCAGAAGCGCAAGATTAGCGCCGGCGATAAGATGGCCGGTCGCCACGGCAACAAGGGCGTGGTTTCGCGGGTGTTGCCAATTGAGGATATGCCCTTCCTGCCCAACGGGCGCCCGGTGGATATTATCCTCAACCCCATCGGCGTGCCGTCGCGTATGAACATCGGCCAGATTCTTGAAACCCACCTGGGCTGGGCTGCCGCCCGCCTCGGCTTCCGCGTTGCCACGCCCGTGTTCGACGGGGCCAGCGAAAAGCAGATCAAAGAACACCTGATCAACGCCGGTCTGCCCGGCGACGGCAAGGTGACGCTCTACGACGGGCGCAGCGGGGATTGCTTCGACCACCCGGTCACCGTAGGCTACGCCTACATGCTCAAGCTCGCCCACTTGGTCGAGGATAAGATCCACGCACGCTCGACCGGCCCCTACAGTCTTGTCACCCAGCAGCCGCTTGGCGGTAAGGCCCAGTTCGGCGGCCAGCGCTTCGGCGAGATGGAAGTCTGGGCGCTGGAAGCCTACGGCGCCGCCTATATCCTGCAAGAGATGCTGACGGTGAAGTCGGACGATGTGGTGGGCCGCGTGAAGACCTACGAGGCGATTGTCAAGGGCGAGCCAATCCAAGAGGCTGGTGTCCCCGAGAGCTTCAAGGTGCTGATCAAAGAGCTCCAGAGCCTTGGCCTGAGCGTCGAGGTGTTGAGCGAGGATGAGAAGCCTGTCGAGCTGACCGACGATGCGGATGGCGATATGGCGGCCCTGGACGGGATTAACCTGTCGGGTATGGAGCGCGGCGAGTTTTAATTTGCCCTGATGCGGTCTATAAGTATATCCGGTAGCGGTTGACACACCTACCGAAATCGGATATACTCCCCTTAGTACAC
>CAIWXH010000396.1 GCA_903916565.1 uncultured Oscillochloris sp.
GAAGAGCAGCAGCGCCTCAAGGTTGTTGGCGACGCTGAAGGCCAGCGCCAGCGCACCCACATCGTTGCCCGCCCGCAGCAGCGTGAAGCCGAGGCCGAGGTTCAGCCCAACCTGCAACAGCCCAACCAGCACCGGCGTCCAGGTGCGCTGCATCGCGTAGAAGCCCCGGATGAGAATCTCGGAGGCGGCGAAGGCGGGCAGCGCCAGCGCATACCCGCCCAGGGCGCTGACCGTGTAGGTGAGCGAGACGGCATCAAACGCGCCGCGCTCGAAGAGCGCACGGGCGGCGGGCAGGCCCAGCACCAGCAGCGCCACCGCCCCCGGCAGCGTCAGCCAGAGAATCGTCGTCAGAGTGCGGCGCAGATCGGCGGCCAGCTCGTCGTAGCGCCCTTCGGCCACCAGACGGGCCAGGCGCGGAAAGGCCACTTGGCTCAGGCTGAGCGAGAAGATGCCGTAGGGCAGCAGCATCAGTTGATAGGCGTAGCCCAGCCCCGCCACCTTGGCGTCGCCGTGGTCGAGGCGGGCGGCCAGCGCCATGGTGACCACCACGCTGACGTGCGCGGCGGCTTGACCAAGCACCCGTGGCCCCATCTGGCGGGCCACGCGGCCCACTTCGGCCATTCCGCGCCCCAGGTTCAGCCGCAGGCGCAGCCCGATGGCGACGAGGCCGGGGATTTGCACAAGCAGGTAGAGCAGTGCGCCCACCACGACGCCCCAGGCCATGCCCCAGATGCCGAGGCCCAGCGGCGGGCCAAGCGCAGCGCCCGCGATAATGCCCAGATTGTAGACCGACGGCGCCAGCGCCGGCAGCGCGAAGCGGTCACGGGCGTTGAGCGCGGCCATCGCCAGCCCGCCCAGCCCCAGCAGCAGCGGCGAAAGCAGAAAGAGGCGGGCGAGGTCGCTCGTGAGCGTGAGCGTGGCTTGGTCAAAGCCTTGCCCGCCGTACAGTGTTCGCACCAGCCACGGCGCACTAAGAAAGAGGATGGCGCTCGCCAGGGCCAGCAGCAGCAACGCCCAGGTGACCACGGCGCTGGCGAGGCGCCACGCCCGCGCTTGTCCGTCGCGCTCCCAGATTTCAATGAAAACGGGGATGAAGCTGCTGCCCAACGCCCCGCCGATAATCACCAGATAGAGCAGATCCACGACCGAGAGCGCCGCCCGATAGGCCGCCGCGTCGCCCGAGGTGCCGAAGTAGTACGAGACAATAATGTCGCGCAGCACGCCCGTGGCGCGACTGAGCAGGAAGCCGCCCATGACGATCAGGCTGCCGCCCAGGGCACCCGACTGCACCCGGCGCAGCAGCGAAACAAGTTGCACGGATGTGGCTCCTATGCTATACTTTGCCGTTAGTTGAGCGACGAGTAAACCCCTCGTCGCTCCTCACTTGTCACACGGCAGTAGCCGCAGATTATATCTGAGGAGTCCCACGTTGGCGAACACGAAGTCAGCGAAGAAGCGCATCCGTAGCAACGAGCGCAAGCATCAGCGCAATACGGTCTACCGCTCCCGCGTGAAGACCCTGGTCAAGAAGGCCGAGCAGTCGATCTTCGGCGGTACGCCCGATGCGGCGACCATCCGCGAGGCGATCAGCACCCTCGACAAGGCCGCCGTCAAGGGCATCATCCACAAGAACAACGCCGCTCGCCGCAAGTCGCGCCTGATGAAGAAGCTCAACGCCGTCGCCGCCGCCCCCGCCGCTGCGTAAGCGTAGTACCTAGCGTACAAAAGAAGAGGGTTCGAGAGAAACCAAGTTTCTCTCGAACCCTCTTTTTCGTGCTGAACCCATGTCCTTGTCAGTGCGCGTCAGCGCTTCTGACACACCTCGGCCACAAACAGTTCCAGCGCCGTCTCGGATTGGATGCGCCCAGTCTTGGTGGCGACATCAAGCTCAAGCAGGCGGTCGTGAATGTGCCGCAGCTCGCCGGGGGCGAAGCCCCGCGCCTGCTCCATCGCCTTACGCACCACAAACGGTTTCTGCCCCAGTTCGGCGGCGATCTCCTCGGGGCGCAGTCGTCGCCCAGCCAGCTCTTGCACGCCAATTAAGATCCGCACCTGGCGGGCGAGCATAAAGAGTACGTACGTCGGCGCCTGCCCGTCCTCTAGCAGTTGGCGCGCGCCGTGCAGCGCTGGCCCCATCCGGCGGGCGCCCAGGTCGTCAATAAAGCTAAACAGGTTCTGCTCCTGCCGATCCTGTACCAGCAGATCGACCGCCTGCGGGCCGATGCTCCCGCCCTTGCCCGCGTAGGTCGCCAGCTTCTCCAGCTCGGTCAGCAGCGTGCGCGTGTCGTTGCCGACGAGTTCGACGAGGCGCTGGGTGGCGGCAGGTTCAAGCTTGGCCCCGGCGCGACGGGCGCGGTCGGCCAGCCAGCGCAGCAACTCACCGCCTTCAAGCGGCAGAAACTCGCGGGTCTGGCCGGTCTTTTTGAGATAGGTGAAGAGTACGCTGCGGCGGTCGATCTCGTCGTTTTCGACGAAGGCCAGATCGCAGGTGGCAGGGACACGCTCAAGGTAAGCGCGCAGCTCCTCGCGGTCTTTGCCCGCCTTGCTGTGCTTGAGCGCGTCGGCGACAATCACCAGGCGACGGTCAGCCAGGAAGGGAAACGCCTCACAGGCGGCGACGAGCGCATCAATCTTCAGGCGGCGTCCATCAAGCCGGGAGATGTTCAGGTCGGCGACATCGCGGGGCACGCTTGCCGCCAAGGCGGCAAGCGCCTCGCTGCGTGCGACTTCGTCGGGGCCGTAGAAGAGATAGAGCATTGGTTTCTTTGGCGGTTTGAGCTTGACCGCTTGTAGTGGGGGCTTCAGCCCCCCGATGCGTCCCTGATGCGGCTGAAGCCGCTACTACAAACCGCGCAAACGGCGAACCCCTACACGCCGCCGGGCAGGCTGACGGCGACGCGGGCGAGCGCCTCGATGGGCAGGCGTCCACCGACGACCCAGCAGGTGTCGGGGTCAGCGCGGGTGACAATAAGCGGCAGCCGCTCGGTTGAAACCATGCTCCACGAGGCGGCGATGGCGACGGCCTCGCGCCCTTTGAACTGGAAGCCTTGTAGGGCAGGTACGGGGCCATCGTCACTGTTCCACGGCAGACTGAGCGTTGCGTCAGGGGGCAGTGGCAGCTCAATCCAGGTGACCTGAAACGCGCCGCTTGCATCTACGGCGCAGTACGCCTCGCCAAGACGACGGGGCGTAAGCCCGACTGGCAGATGCGTGGGCAGCGGGTGCGGGTGTTGCTCGTCCAGCGGCGTGGGCGCGGGCATCGCCGCAGGGTGAAACATCGCCTCAGCCGGTGCCAGGGCGACGAAGGCGACTCGTAGCCCCGGCACCTGTACGGCGGCAAGCGCGATGGGCTGGTCAGGCGAAGGGGGCAACGGATGCTCCTGCAACCTTGGTCAAGGTTTAGGTACCACGAAGCGCACGAAGTTCACGAAGGCCGGAATGTAGCTTCCAGATGTCCTGCTTCGTGCCCTTCGTGCCCTTCGTGGTGAATATCTGCTGCTCGTGAGGC
>CAIWXH010000397.1 GCA_903916565.1 uncultured Oscillochloris sp.
TGGCACGGGGTAGAGGCTGATCTGCCAGCCTTGGGCAAGCGCGCCGCGTAGGCCGGGCTGACCATTCAGCGCAACATCGCGGATCGGCTCACCCGTTGTGAGCACCTGGCGGAGCAGTGGCTCCAGCCAAGCGGCCTTCTCTGGGAACAGCTCGCCCATCGTGTGCCCAAGGTGTTCGGCAGGCGTTCGCCCATTGATCGCGGCCAGGGTCGGGTTGACCAGTCGGTAGCGCAGCTCGTGATCAAAATAGCCAATCCCGTTCGGCGCGTTGGCGACAATCGCATCAAGCTGCGCCAGCGCCGCCGCCGCCGCCTGATGGGCCGCCTGTGCATCCAGTTGAAGCTGCCGCTCGGCGCTGATGTCGCGGGTCACGCCGACCACCCGCACGGGCTGCCCGGCGGCATCGTGCTGCACCAGCCCGTGGATATCGAGCCAGCGCAGGTGCCCATCGGGCGCGTAGACGCGCAGTTGGAACTGATACGGGCCGTTCTGTGCGAGCGCCACCGTCAGCATCTGCGCGTAGGCGGCGCGATCCGGGGGATAGACCGCCGCGATCAGATCGTCGAGGCTGCGGGTCAACTGGCCCGGCGGCAGGCGGAAATAGCTCGTCTCGTGGTCAGCGTAGGTGAGCGTGCGGGCAGCGACATCCCACTCCCAGGCGACCAGTTGGTCGGCCTCAAGGGCCAGCCGGAGGCGCTCCTCACTCGCCCGCAGCGCGGCCTCGGCGCGGACGCGCACGGTGATGTCGCGGATGATCGAGAGCATCCTGACCTGCCCGTCGCCGGTGGTGACGAAGGTTGCCCGCGCCTCGACCACTCGCTCGTCGCCATTTGCACGCTGGATCGACGCCTCGTAGGTGGGCAGCACGGTGCGCGCCTGGATAATCTCGCGGTACTGGACGACCGCCCCGGCGCGGTGTTCAGGCGGAAAAATGATCGCGAAGCTCTGGCCGATGACCTGCTCAGGGGTAAAGCCGTAGAGGTCGTAATACGCTTGGTTGGCCTCCAACACCACGCCGTCGGCGTCCGAGAGCACCATCGCATCGCTGGCCGCCTCCCAGATCGCACGCAGTTGGGCCGCGTTCGTGCGTAGCGCGGCATCGGCCTGCGTGTGCGCGGTCAGGTCGCGATTGATGGTGATATAGCCAGTGACCGCGCCCTGTGCGTCGCTGAGAGCGCGAATGGCACCCTCGATGACCAGTTCGCGCCCATCGCGGGTGTGATGGACAAGCGTGCCGCGCCAAGCACCAGTGGTCGTGAGCGCGAGGATCATCGCCGCTTCGCTCGCCTCGGCGATGTAGCGCACCACCACGAGGGTCGTACACAAGGACTGCCCGATGACCGCCGCACGCGGCCAGCCGTAGATCTGCTCGGCAGCCAGATTCCACGCCTGGATGTGCCACGTCGCATCAGTCACGATAATGGCATCGCTCACGGCATCAAACCAGATCGGCGGCTCGTCCGGGGCGAATCCAGCGGGCGACACCGCCTCGACACGCTCCGTCAACGCGCTGATCTGGGCGCGCAGGCGCTGATTCTCGGCACGCAGCTGCGCCAACGTCTCGTCGGGCGACGGAGCGTCCATACATATCTCGCTCTCTGCACCGGTATGGAGCCTAAAACAAGGTTTCAGGTGCTAGGTTTCAGGTTTCAGGCCAAACACGTCAGCAAGTCCTGCACATGCCTAAGCCAAGGTTCGTGGCTGCTTTACCGTTTGGGCACACACAGCGCTTGCTGATGCGCTCGGCCTGGCACCTGAAACCCGAAACCTGAAACCTGAAACCTTGTCTAAGGATGAACCTCGCCCCTACGTCACCACAATCACCAACCCCTCGTAGGGCCGCAGGTCGAGTTCCGCTAGGGCCACCGGGCCGGTCTGGTTCATTAAGGTGCAAGCGGCCAAGCTGCCGCGCTCGCCAACGGCGCGTAGGTCGAGGCGCACCAGTGCCGCGCCGAAGTTCAGCACAACGAGCAGCCGCTCATACTCGTAGGTGCGTAGGTAGGCGAACACATCACGATTGCCTGTCTCTATCGACGCATAGCTGCCCAGGCTCAGCGCCTGCGAGGCGCGCCGCAGCCCCAGCAAGTGCCGCGTCAGGGCGAGCAGCGAGCGCAGGTTGGCGCGCTGCGCGGTCACATTCCGACTGGTGTAATCCTTGGCGAAGGGCAACCACGGTGTGCCGGTGGTGAACCCAGCGCCCGGCGCAGCGTCCCACTGCATGGGCGTGCGCTCGGGATCGCGCCCGTAACCCGGTGTGCGTAGCCCCTGTGGATCCACGACCTGCGCGGGCGGAATCGGCACATCTTCCATCCCAATTTCATCGCCATAGTAAAGCGTCGGCGTGCCACGTAGGGTCAACAGCAACATTTGGGCCAGCGTGGCCTGGGGCTGACCAACCCGCGAGGCGATGCGGGGCTGGTCGTGGTTGCCGAGGACCCAGTTGGGCCAGCCACCCGCCGGGAGCGCCGCCTCGTAGCGCTCGACCAGCTCGCGCACGGCCTGCGCGTTCCACGCTTTCAGCTTTACCAGGTTGAAGTTGAAGGGCAGATGAACCTCATCAAGCTGCAGGCCATAATAGGCCACCAGATCCTCCACCGGCAGATAGATCTCGCCAATCAGCACGCGCTCCTCAAACTCATCGGCCACGGCGCGCAGCTCGCGGATAACCGCGTGAACCTCGGGCTGGTGCTGATCGTAGACGCGCTTGAGCCGATCCTGCGGCGGCTGGTCGGGCGTCCAGCTTGGGTCAGGCGGATTATCGAGCAAGTCAGGATGCTTGATCAGCATCCAGATCACATCAACACGAAAGCCATCAACGCCCTTGCGGAACCAAAAGCGCATGGCGTCGTAGATTGCCGCCCGCACAGCAGGATTACGCCAGTTCAGATCGGGCTGCTTCGGGTCAAACAAGTGCAGATAATACTGGCCCGTGGCCGCGTCCAAACTCCAGGCAGGGCCACCAAAGTGGCTGAGCCAATTATTCGGCAAACCGCCATCGGGGGCTGGATCGCGCCAGATGTACCAGTCGCGATAGGCGCTCTGGCGCGAGGCGCGGGCATCCACGAACCACGGGTGTTCGTCAGAGCTATGGTTGGGCACCAGGTCGAGCAGCACCCGAATGCCACGGGCGTGCGCCAGCGCAAGCAGCCGGTCGAAGTCGGCCAGCCTGCCGAAGAGCGGGTTGACGCCCGTGTAGTCGGCCACATCGTAGCCGAAGTCGGCCATCGGCGAGGGGTAGATCGGCGAGAGCCAGATCGCGTCCACCCCAAGCCAGTGAAGGTAGTCGAGGCGGCTAGTGATGCCGGGCAGATCGCCCACGCCGTCGCCGTCGCTGTCCTGAAAGCTACGCGGGTAGATCTGATAGACCACACCCGCCTGCCACCACTGATGTGTATTGTTCATCACAGCATTATACTCCTCAGCCCTGCGCTGCCGCCAACAATTCGCTGAGGCGCGGCGTATAATGGACAGCGCTGTACGGGTTCAGCCCGCTGGAGATGACGATGTCGATTGAATCATTCCGCGATACGACGCGGCAAGTCCTCGAAAATCTGCTCAACGAGACGCCCAAGGCCGACCGCTCCGAGCTTCTCGAAGCCTATACCGAGGCGCTCACGCAGCTTTATATTGTCGAGTCGCACCATTTACTGAGCGAGGTGATTGACGATGCGCGCAACCGCCTCGATGCGCGCCTCTCGCCCGACCCGGTGCGGCAGACGATTGCCGGAGTGCAGACGACCATCCAGGACATCTGGAACAGCCTTTGGAAGTAGCCCGCTCGGCTATCGGCTATCAGCACGCCCACAGGCCACGTGCGCCCACAGTCGGCGCAGACGCGCTCAGCAGCCGACCCGGCGATAGACTCGACGCCGAAGGCGCGCACTTGGCCGGGCCGCGTGAGGCCGTAGGCGGCGCCGTGCCCTTCGTCGAGCGTGTAGGCACCGCCGATTAGGCAGGTGCGACCCGACGCCAGCAGGTCAAGCATCCAGCCTTCGCGCAGCCCCGGCGGGGCCAGAAGCTGAAGGGCCAGTAGGCTGACGCACGCCGCCGCCCAGCCCGACTCGACCAGGGTGGCTGGCTCGCCCATCAGGTCGCCGGGGGCCGCGTAGCGAGCCGCTTCCTCAGGCGTCGGCGGTGGCGTCGGGCCAGCATACAGGTGCCCGCGCAGACAGCCCAGACACGGCACCGCCCCATCAGGCACCAGCAGCGTCTCCCAGTAGCGCGCCCGTGGGTAGCAGCGGGCGGCCAGATGGGGCACACCAGCGGCGCGCAGCCCCCGCGCCAGGGCGAAATCGGCGACGGTGCCGGTGGTCAGCACGGCGAGATCGCCCCCCTCGGCGGCGACAAGGGCGGCGACCTGCTGCTCGTCGCGCAAGTTCGTCGTGAGGCCGACGACCGTAGGCGCGGCGGTGCCCAGACGAGCGCGTAGCTCATCGGCCAGGGCCACCGCCTTCGGTTGGCCCACCATGGCGGCGCGGTAAAGCTGGCGAGCCGGGTTGGCGTCAGTCACCGTGGCCCCGTCAACGACCACCAGCTTACGCACCACGCGCCCAAGCTCAAGGGCGATCAGGCTGCCCAGACTGCCCAGGCCCACCACCAGCGCGGTTCGCTCGCGCAAGGCTGGCGCATCCAGCGGCGTGGCGAAGACGGGCTGGGGGAGGGATGAAGGATGAAGGATGAAGGATGACGGCTGACCACTGCCCACTGACGGCTGACCACTGCCCACTGCCCACTGCCCACTGCCCACTGACGGCTGCCCACTGCCCACTGACCACTGCCCCCTGACGACCAGCAGCGCCTCAATGTCGGGGCGGGCAAAGGGCGTGCCGCGCAGCAACAGGGCGCGGGCGACAGCGGCGGCGGCGTACGGGTCAGGCGTGAGATACGCCTCAGTTGGCCCGCCGAGCGTGGCGACGGGAAAACCATCGGCCCAGGTGGCGGGGTCGAGGCGTGGGTCTAACGGCAGCGCCACCAGCGGGCAGCCACGGCGGGCGGCGATGGTCTTGGCGTAGTCAATGGTCGTGGGGGCGCCCGCTGCAATCAGCAGATCGTAGCCAACCGTCCCAAGGGGCACAAAGGCCCACGGCAGGCGCTCGCCGTGGTGGGCGCGCAGCGCGGCGGCAAGCGCCGTGTCGGCACCCTGGCGCGTATACGCTGGCCCAAAGCGGCGGGCCAGCGGGCTATCGAGGGCCGCAGGCGCACCCGTGGCAAGCGCCCAGCGCAGCACACCCGACGCGGCCAGCAGCGCCGCCACCTCGGCACCCGCCGCGCAGCCCAGCAGCCCGACCCGCTTCTGGCAAAGCGCCGGGCCGACGATGGGGAGGGCGCGGGCGAAGTGACTGGCGAAGGAGGCCATCAGTGAATTCTGCCGATGAACGCCTCTGTCGGCGGTGTGCCCCCGGCGATCTTCATCAGCGAGGCGAGATGATTGACCGCCCGCTGCTGCAGCACGGCGGCAGCCCCGGTGCCCTGGTACTGTCCGGGCGCGTAGAGGCACGCCCGCCCAGCGCTGAGCAGATGGGTGATACCACTCGGGCCAGGGCCAACGCCGATCAGCCGCAGGAAGTGCGGCGAATAGCGCACGCTTGGCTCCTCGTGGGGCCACTCGGCGGGGTAGGCGAGCAGCAGCATCACCAGCAGATAGTGTGCTGCGCCAACGGTGAAGGTGGGGAAGCCAGCGGCGGCGAGTGCCGGGAGCCGCGCATCGAGGGCGGAGGCGGGTCGGAGCAGCGTAGGCAGATGGCCCACCCACACGAGCTGCGCGCCGGGCGGCGGGTCGGCGGGCGTGTCGCAGGCCACACAGCGGGCCGCGCCCGCAGCGAAGACCACGGGATTACCGCAGGTGCCGCAGGCCACCGGCGCGTCATGCTGCCCAAGGGCCAGCAGCCAGTGCGGGAAGGACTCGCCCATCGCGGCCACTTCGCCAGCGAGCAGCGCGGGTGCCCGCTGCGCCCAGGGTGCCACGCTGCTCGCCGTCGCCAGATCAACCTGCCACGTACGTTCGCTGGTGCCACTGTAGCGATGCTGTGTGTAGGTCATACGTATGTCCTGCGTAAGACAAGGTTCGCGAGTGCTTTACAGTTTGCGTGGTTCGTAGGAGCGGCTTCAGCCGCGTATAAGCCACCACAATGGGCTAAAGCCCATACTACGAACGGTCAAGCTGAAACCCGGCACCTGAAACCTTGTCTAAAGTGAAGGTCGGCCTAATACCCCTCCGGCGTCCGGTAGCGCTCAAGGTTGTGAAAGCGCGTCGTGCGCGCCTCGAAGCGCAGCGGGATGATGCCAAGGGGGCCGTTGCGGTGCTTCGCGATATGGATCTCGGCGATGCCCTTCTTCTCCGTCTCTTTATTGTAAAGCTCTTCGCGGTAGATGAACATGACGATGTCCGCATCCTGCTCGATCGAGCCAGACTCACGCAGATCGCTGAGCATCGGCACGTGGCTCTGCCGCCCTTCGACAGCGCGAGAGAGCTGCGACAGCGCGATGACGGGCACGTTCAGCTCACGGGCCAGCGCCTTGAGGCCACGGCTGATCTCGCTGACCTCTTGCACGCGGTTGTCGGTGCGGCGCCCTGACATCAGTTGGAGATAGTCAATTAAGAGCAGGTCGCAGCCCGACTCGGCGTGCAGGCGGCGGGCCTTGGCGCGCACATCGGTGATGCTGAGGCCAGGCGTGTCCTCGATGTAGACCGGCAGCTCAGAGAGGACGCCCATGCCCTCGAAGGCCAAGTTCAGCTCGTCGGCGCGCAGGTTGCCGGTGCGGAGGCGCTGCATATCAATGCCGGTGTGCATTGACAGAATGCGCTGCACCAACTGGTCGCGGCTCATCTCCAGGCTGAAGATGCCCACGGTGGCGCGTCCGACCAGCGCCACGTTATAGGCGAGCGAGAGCGCAAGGCTGGTTTTGCCCACGCTTGGGCGGGCCGCCAGAATAATCAGGTCGCTCTGCTGAAGGCCGCCGGTCAGCTCATCGAGATCGGTGTAGCCGGTGGCGACGCCCGCCACCTCGCCACGCCGCTCTTGCAGCGCCTCGATCTGGGTGAAGAGCGTGTTGACGATCTGCCCAATGGGCACAAAATCTTGGGTGCTGCGCCGCTGCGAGACCGTAAAAAGCTGCGCCTCGGCCTTATCGAGCGTCGCCTCAAGATCCTCGCTCTCGTCGTAGCCCATGGCGGCGATCTTGCCGCCCGCCTCGATCAGGCGCCGCAAGATCGCCGTGCGCTCGACGCTGCGCCCGTAATACTCGATATGCACGGCGGTCGGCACTTCGGCCAACAGCTCGCCCAACAGGGCGAACCCACCAACGAGGTCGAGCCGCTCCTGGCGGCGCAGCTCGGTGGCGACCGTGGCGAGATCCGGCGGCTCGCGGCGGTTGTAGCAGGCGAGCATGGCCTCGTAGATCAGGGCGTGCTTTTCGAGGTAGAAATAGTCGGGCGGCAGCCATGCCGCGATGGCGACGATAGCGTCGCGCTCAAGCAGGATCGCGCCGAGGGTGGCCCGCTCGGCCTGCAGGTCAAAGGGTACAGAGCGTTCCACAGCCATCGCCCCCTGTCTCCTACGGTTATCCCCGATCTTCCCCCAGAGTTATCCACATTGGGGCAAGAAATACGATGTGCCACAGCTTGACGCTGCGGCACATCGCCAGTCAAACGTATAGGGATTATAGCACAGATGAGCCAGCGACAAGCTTACGCCACTTCGACGACGGGCTCGACCACGGCGGGGGCACCCTCGCCCTGGACGACCACGTTGACCACGGGCACGACGCCGGCGACGAGCCGGATCGAGACCGGGAAGCTGCCGGTGCGCTTAATCGGCTCATCAAGCTCGATCTTGCGGCGGTCAATCTCGATCTTAAGCTGCTGCTCGATCTTCTCGGCGATGTCGGCGCTAGTAACGGAGCCGTAGAGGCGATCCTGCTCGCCGACCTTGGCCGTGAACGTCAGCGTGACACCGTTCAGGCGTGCAGCGAGCGACTCGGCGTCCTTGCGGGCCGCATCGACCCGACGGCGCTGGGCGGACAGGCGCTCCTCGGCCTGCTTGATCTGACCACGGGTGGCGAGGACGGCAAAGCCCTTCGGAAGCAGGTAGTTGCGCCCAAAGCCGCCAGAGACATCTTTCAGCTCGCCTGACCGGCCCAGATGCTCAACATCCTGAACCAGTAGAACCTTGATTTTCGCGCTCACAACGCCACTCCTCGGGGTAAATGATCTCTAAAACAACGCCGGTTATCTTACCATAAATGACAACCTCCCGTCAATTCATCGAACATATACGCCAGGGCGGTTGCAAAGTCGCCTGCCGGGGGGCTGAAGCCCCCGGCTCTTGGGTGCGAAGCCTGCTGAAGCAGGCTCGGCAGCCCGCTTCAGCGGGCTTTGCAGATCCTAGCCCGTGGCTTCAACCACCGGGCGTGGGGTCACAGCACGACGTTGCAACCGCCATGGCGCGCCCACCCGCATCCTTGCGGCGGTTAGCCCATCGCGCTACTATACAAGTGCTGCCGCCGCCCCCGATTCTACGAGGCCCCTATGTCGATTGAAGATCTACAGAAAGACCGCAACGAGGCTGCCCTGGCCGACTTTACCCGTGCGATTGAGCTTGACCCGAACTATGCCTGGGCCTTATACCAGCGGGGCCAAATTTTGCGCGAGCAGGGCCAGCGCGAGGAGGCGCTGGCGGACTTTCAGCGCGCCGCCGAGCTTGACCGCGACGACTCGGCGATTTACGCCGAGTTGGGCGAGACCTTGCGCCTGCTGCGGCGCCACGACGAGTCCGTCGCCGCGTTTTCACGCGCGCTTGAGCTTGACCCCGCGTATGCCTGGGCCTTGGGCAGTCGGGGCCAGACCTACCGCGCACTGCGCCGCTATGAGGAGGCGCTGGTCGATTTCGAGCGGGCGCTGGCCGTGAAGCCTGATATGGCCTGGGTCGCCGCCGAGCGCGCCGAAACCTTCAGGACGCTGGGCCGCTATGACGAGGCAGTCACCGGCTTCACCCGCGCCATTGAGCTTGACCCGGTCTACGTCTGGGCCATCGGCCACCGCGCAATCTGCTACCGCGAGCAAAATCGCTACGCTGAGGCGCTCACTGACCTTGACCATGCCATTGCCATCTCGCCGCCCCAGGCGTGGCTCTTCGCCGAGCGCGGCGAGTCGCGCCGCCTACTCGACCAGCTCGACGAGGCGCTGGATGATCTGCATCACGCCATCGAGCTTGACCCCGAGTATGCCTGGGCCTTTGGCAGCCGGGGTGCGACCTACCGCTCAATGGGCCAGCTCGACGAGGCGCTGGCCGACTTTGGGCACGCCATCGAGCTTGACCCGGCCTACGTCTGGGTCATCATGCAGCGCGGCATGCTCCACCGTAGCGCCAATCGCCAAGACGAAGCCCTGGCCGATTTCAGCCGGGCGCTTGAGCTTGACCCGCGCCACAGTGGCGCTTACGCCGAGCGCGGCGAGATCTACCGGCTGCGCCGCGCCTACGATCTGGCCTTGGCCGACTTTACGCAGGCGGTGAAACTGCGCCCGCAGTACGCCTGGGCACTGGGCAGCCGTGGTCAGACCTATCGCGCCCTCGGGCGCTACGAGGAGGCCGTCGCCGATCTCAGCGCGGCGCTTGAGCTACACCCCGAGGCGTCGTGGGCCATCGCCGAGCGCGGCGAGTGCTACCGACAGCTTGAGCGCTACGAAGAGGCCGTCGCCGACTTTACCCGCGCGCTTGAACTCAACCCCAAAGACTCATGGGCGCTCAGCCGGCGCGGGGCCGCGTACCAGGCGATGAAAATCTTCGAGGAGGCGTTCATCGACCTGTCTCGCGCCATCGAGCTTGACCCCGATAACGCCTGGGCCTGGGCGCAGCGCGGGAGTCTCTTCCGCCAGATGTAGGGAGGGCCACGTCAAAGTCTCGCCGCGCAGCGCCGGGGGGACTGAAGTCCCCGGCTCTGTAGGTGCGAAGCCTGCCTTCGCAGGCGCGTTCAGCCCGCGCAGGCGGGCTTCGCAAAACCTAGCTGGGGGCTTCAGCCCCCCGGCGGGCGACTTTGCATCAGCCATGAGGGGCGGCGCATGCGCCGTCCCTACGCGCGCCCCAGCACATCGCGCAGGTCATGAAACGTGCTGCTACGGCGCGGGGTCGTGGCGGCGGCAAGAAACTCGGTGATCGCAACCAGGCGCACAATCGTCTCGCCATAGTCGTCGGCGCCATCGTCGGCCAAGCGCTGTAGCAGCCGGCGCTGAATGCGGCGCGCCTGCTCGGCGCGCAGCTTCCGCGCACAGTGTTCGGCCTCCTGCCGGTAGCGGAAGTCCTCGGGCGTGCGGGACGGGTCGGCGATGAGCAGCAGCGCCTCGTCGCGCAGCGCCTCGTCGAGGTTTTCGGCCCAGCGCTTCAGATCCTCGGGCGTACTGGGGCGCCACTCGAACGGCAGGGTCGTGAACTGCCGCCACAGCTCCTGGTGGATCGGCTCCTCCAGCAGATCCTCAAGCCCGCCGCCAAGCACCTCGCGGATGGTTGTGTGTTTGGACAGCCCCGCCTCCAACAATGCCTCAATCGCGGTATCCACCGTCGGGTGGCGCAGCGCCAGCGAGAGCAGATAGCCCGCGCCCGTGCGCGGCTGCACGCGCTGGATGCGGAGCGTTGGCCGATTGGGCTGCGCGTCGGCGGGGTGGGGCGCATGGTCGGGCGGCGACGCCTGCTTCACCGGCACCTGAAAGGCGGGGCGCTCTTTTTCGCCCCACTTGCCGCCCTTGCGGTCACCCGGCTTGCGAAACGCCAGCCGCTCGATATTGCCCTTCAGCAGATCGTAGATCAGCTCGGCGCGAATGCCCACCACCCGCTCGACCCGCGAGATGTAGACGCGCTGTTGGGCACCATCAAGCTCGGCCAGCAGCGGCAGCAGCCGGTCGAGCGCCGTGCGCTGATCCTCGGGGTTCTTCAGATCAAGCCCCGCCGTAAAGGTGCCCAGGTAAAACTCCATCACCGGGGCGGCCTCGGCGACCAGCGTCTGCCACAGCGCAGGGTCAGCCTTGATCACCTCGTCGGGGTCGCGGCCCTCGGGCATGCGGATGATCCGCAGCGCCACGTCGCTCTCTAGGCGCACGGCACCCTGCGCCGTCGCGACCACGTGCCCGTCCTCGTCGGCGCTGGCGCGTAGCGCATGCAGCCCTTTGAGGGTCGCCCGCTGCCCCGCCGCGTCAGCGTCGAGCGCCAGATAGACGTTGTGCGAGAGCCGCTTGAGCAGCGCGACGTGCCCTTTGGTCAGGGCGGTGCCCAGTGGGGCCACGACATTGCGGAAGCCGTGCTGGTGCGCCGTGATCACGTCGAGGTAGCCCTCAACCACCACCGTGCGATCCTCCGCCCGGATCGTCTCGCGGGCCAGATCAAGCCCGTAGAGCAGCTCGCCCTTTTTGTAGAGCAGCGTCTCGGGCGTGTTCAGATATTTGGGCGTGGCCTCGCCCAGCGCCCGCCCGCCGAAGCCGACCACCTGGCCCTTCGCGTTGCGAATGGGGAAGATCAGGCGGCCCCGGAAGCGGTCGTAGTAGTGCCCCGACTCGTGCCGGATCGCCAGCCCAGCGGCCTCGACCTCCTCGGGGGTGTAGTCCTTCTTCTCAGTCAGGTAGCTGAAGAGGAAGCTCCACTCCTCGGGGCAGTAGCCAAGCTGGAAGGTCTCGACGCTGGCGGGGCTAAGCGCACGCTTGGCGATGTACGTCCGGCCTGGCTCGCCGCGCGGCGTACCAACTAATAGGTGGTTAAAGACCTTGGCGGCCAGCGTGTTAATTTCGAGCAGCTTGGTGCGGCGGGCATCCTCTTCGCGGTCGGCCTCGCCACGGGCCTCAATGCGAACCCCAGCGCGGGCGGCAAGCTGCTCAAGCGCAGCCTTGAAATCCACGCCCTGCTTCCGCATCACAAAGTCGAAGGCCGTGCCGGCGGCGTGACAGCCGAAGCAGTAGAAGCTCTGGGTGTCGGGGTAGACCGTAAACGCGGGCGTGCGCGAGTTGGGGTGGAAGGGGCAGAACCCTACATAGCTGCGCCCGGTCTTGCGGAGGCTCACGCCAAGCGCGCCGATCAGCTCGACGATGTCGGTTCTGGTGCGGATCTCGTCAATCTGGCTCATCGTGCCGCCACCGGCCAACGCACGCCGAGCGGAGGTTCGGCCTTGGTTGTGTGTCGCTCGTCGCTCATGTCACGCCCCAGGTGCGCGGGATACAGATGCGCCTAAAGATCGTCAGCGCGTAGCGGTCGGTCATTCCGGCGATATAGTCCACCACCGCCCGCTCAATCGGCTCTTGGCGCGCTTGGTTAATGCGGAGCAGATCGGAGGGCAGCAGCGCGGGGCTTTTCACAAAATGCGCGTAGAGCGTCTCGATCACAAAGCGCACCTTCGCATCGTCGGCCTGGGCACGCTTGCTCAGATAGACCTCGCGATACATAAACTCGCGCAGGCGATTGGTCGCCACCAGAATGTCATGGCTCATCGCGATCAGCGGCGGGTCGGGCGGAGCGCCCTCGCCGGTGGCCCACCAGTTAAAGCTGATCAGGTCGCTGACCATCGTGTTGATGCGCTGGCCGTGGGTCGCGCCCAAGACGGCGAGCGCATCGGCGGGCAGATCTTCCTGATGCAGCAGGCCCGCCCTGAGCGCGTCGTCAATGTCGTGATTGATGTAGGCCACGCTGTCACAGAGCTTGATAATCTGGCCTTCGAGCGTCGAGGCGGTGCCCCAGGCGGTGGTCATAATATCGTGGCGCGCCTTCGAGTGCAGATAGATGCCCTCGCGCACCGCGTAGGTCAGATTAAGCCCCTGGCCGTCGCGCTCCAGCACCTCGACGATGCGGCGCGACTGCTCGTTGTGGCGGAAGTGGTCGGGAAAGACGCGGGTCAGGGCGGTCTCGCCTGCGTGACCAAAAGGCGCGTGACCGATGTCGTGGCCCAACCCAATCGCCTCAGCCAGATCTTCGTTGAGGTGCAGCGCACGGGCGACGGTGCGGGCAACCTGCGTCACCTCAAGCGTGTGGGTCAGCCGGGTGCGATAGTGGTCGCCCTGGGGCGCGATAAAGACCTGCGTCTTATGCTTGAGGCGTCGGAACGGCTTGGAGTGCAGAATGCGGTCGCGGTCGTGCTGATAGGCCGTGCGAATGGGGCACGGCTCCTCGGGGCGCTCGCGCACGGCGGCGACACTCTGCGCCGCAAGTGGCGACAGCAGCCGCGCCTCGACCGACTCTTGATACTCGCGTGGTGCGATCATCGTGGAGACTGTATTTCAGCGTAAGCTAAGGGTTCAGGTGTCAGCCCAAGCGCAGCAGCAAGCCGCTGGGTGCCCAATCTGTACCGTCGCCGCAAAACCTTGTCTAAAGTGGTTCGCCCAAGGGTGGATGGATGGTTGGCGTGTACCCTCATTATAGCGAAAGATGGCGGCGACGGCGGGGCGCAACCAGGGCTGAGGCACCGCAGCCCGCCGGGGGACTGAAGTCCCCGGCTCTTGATTTGCGAAGCCTGCCTACGCAGGCGCAACGAGGCCGCGCAGGCGGCCTTCGTCCCGCATAGCCCGTGGCTTCAGCCACCGGGCGTGGGGCGGCGTGGCACAACTGTATCTCGCCATGCTAGACTTTGCATAAGCGACACGGTCGCTCACTCAACTGAATCCCCTGTCCGACCCCTGCACTAGCGGTTCGCGCCGTCCCCCGGCGAGGACCGCACTTTTTTGTGTCACGACAAGGGTTCAGATTTTAGATTTTAGATTTTAGATTTTAGATTTCAGATTTCAGATTTCAGATTTCAGACCGAGCGCATCCTGGCGCAGCATTGCCCCTCTCCCCGTGCGGAAAGAGGGGCAATGCTGCGCCAGAATGTTTGGTGGGGCGCTCGGCCTAGCACCTGACACCTAGCACCTAAAAACCTTGGACTACACCTTCACGGCGTCGGCGGGCACAGGGAAATTCTCGCAGAGCGCCTGCACCTCGGTGGCGATGCGGGCCTGGAGGTCGGTGTCGCTGACTGCGTGCAGCACCTGGGCGATCCATGTGGCGATCTGCGCCATCTCGGCCTCGCCCATGCCACGGGTGGTGACGGCGGGCGTGCCGATACGAATGCCGCTGGTGCGTACCGGGGGCTGCGGGTCGTCGGGGATGGCGTTTTTGTTGAGCGTGATGTGGGCGCGGTCGAGCGCCTTCTGCGCCTGCGCGCCGGTGATGCCGAGCGTCGTGAGGTCGGCCAGCATCAGGTGGTTGTCGGTGCCACCGCTGATCAGGTTGATGCCGTGGGCCGTCAAGCCAGCGGCCAGCGCCTTAGCGTTACGCCGGATCTGCGCCGCGTAAAGCTTAAACTCAGGGCGCAGCGCCTCGCCGAACGCCACGGCCTTTCCGGCGATCACGTGCATCAGCGGGCCGCCCTGGTTGCCAGGGAAGACGCTGGAGTTAATCAGCTTCGCGTACGGCTCATCCATCATGATCAGGCCGCCGCGCGGGCCGCGTAGCGTCTTATGGGTCGTGGTGGTGACAATCTGCGCGTAGCCGACTGGCGAGGGATGTTCGCCCGCTGCGACCAGGCCCGCAATGTGGGCGATGTCGGCCATCAGCAGCGCCCCGACCTCGTCGGCAATCTGGCGCATGCGGGCGAAATCAATGATGCGCGGGTAAGCGCTGGCCCCGGAGGTAATCAGCTTCGGGCGCACCTCTTTGGCCTTGCGGAGCAAGTCGTCGTAGTCAATCTGGCCCGAAGTCGGGTCAACTCCATAGAAATGGACATTGTACGAGCGGCCCGAAAAGTTCACCGGACTGCCGTGCGTCAGGTGACCGCCGTGGTCGAGGCGCATGCCGAGGAAGCTGTCGCCGGGCTGGAGCAGCGCGGTGAACACGGCGATATTGGCCTGAGCGCCGCTGTGGGGCTGCACGTTAGCGGCATACGTCCCAAAGAGCTGGAGGGCGCGATCAATCGCGATCTGCTCGACCCCATCAACAAATTCGCAGCCGCCGTAGTAGCGCTTGCCGGGCAGACCCTCGGCGTACTTATTGGTCAAGACCGAGCCTTGGGCTTCCATGACGGCAAGGCTGGTGTAATTCTCACTAGCGATGAGCTCAAGACCGCCCCGCTGGCGGCGGGCCTCGCTCTCGATCAGGGCCGCAATCTGCGGGTCAGACTGGCGCAGGTGGTCTAGCATGGGCATTCTCCTGAGGGAACGACATGGTGAGGCGCGGGCAGCGAACCCGTTTCGGCCACCCGCTACGAGACGCTCTCGCCGGGCGTGAGGGCGATGACCTGGGTGGCAGCGCCGAACTCGGCGCAGGCGGCGACCAGCGCCTCGGGGGTGCCAGCCAAAATCGGGAAGGTGCCGAAGTGCGAGGGGATGGCATAGGGCGAACGGATCAGCTTGAGCGCGTAGCCGGCCTGGCGCGGGTCCATGGTGAAGTGATCGCCAATCGGCAGGATGGTCAGGTCGGGGCGGTAGAGATCGCCGATGATCTGCATATCCATGGTGACGCTGGTGTCGCCGGTGTGATAGATCGTGAAGCCATTCGAGAAGCGCAGCACGTAGCCGGCGGCGGTGCCCAAGCCAATGAGTTGGCCGTTCTCGAAGGTGCTGCTGGAGTGGTGGGCGTTGGTCATGGTGGCGCGCACACCGGCCACGTTGACGCTGCCGCCCTTATTGAAGCCAACCAACTGTGTGCTGGGAATGCCCCGGCTTACGAAGTAGGCCACGAGGTCGTACTGGCAGACGACGGTGGCGCCCGTGCTTTGGGCAAGCGTGACGAGATCGCCGATATGGTCGGAGTGCCCGTGGGTGACGAACATAGCGGCCAGATTCTCGCGCACCTGGGCCTTGAGTGGCGCGGGGCAGGCGGGGTTGCCGTCAACCCAAGGGTCAATCAGCAGACCCTTGCCCTCGGGGGTGGTCAGGTGGAACGTGGCGTGGCCGACCCAGGTAATGGTTACGTTCTGCCCAAGCGTGGTCACGACCGATCTCCTCGTTGCTTCAAGCCCGTTACGGTGAATTTAGTATAGCATAAGCCGTTGGGGTGCCTGACAAGCGGGGGGGCCACGGCCCGGTGGCTGAAGCCACGGGCGACGCGGGGCGAAGGCCGCCTGCGCGGCCTCGTTGCGCCTGCGAAGGCAGGCTTCGCAGCCTCAAGCGCCGGGGACTTCAGTCCCCCGGCGGGCTACCCCAAATCTTGCGTCACCGCCTCAAGGTCGGCGGGCGTAATGGGGGCACGCAGGCGCCTGACCGCGCTGCGGAGGGCGGCGACCTGTGCGGCGGTCGGCGGCACGGCGGTAAGGGTGAGCAGGGCACGCACCAGGGCCACATAAGGGCGCGCAAGGTCGCCGGGGACGAGCGGGATTTCCATGAGCGCCAGGTCGGCCTCGATTTGCGCGCGGGCGGCGACCCAGTTCATGACGCCGGGCAGATCCGCCACAAGGCCCAGGATGCGACTGGCACGTTCACCTGCGGCTAGGCGCTCGCTCTGACGCGGCTGCGGCGCCGGGGGCGGCTCCGGCTGACTCGGCGGCACCGGGGCGGCGGCCTCCTCGCGCACCGCCTCGCCCGCAACCAGGGCGCGGAGCCGGGGCAGGCCCGCCAGCAGCAGCGCCTCGATCTCACCAGCGTACTGCAGCCACGCGCCCACCTGCATGCGAAACGGGTCAGGGATGTCGCGGGCGCGTCCGGCCAGACCGCCCAGCGTGGCGATGGACAGGGTTGAGTAATTGGCCTGAAGCACACGGGCCACCCCGCTGTCAATGGCGACCCGCACGCGGGCCGCCTGCGCCAACTCGGCGGTGAGCGAGCGGGCACGGTGGGCGCTCAGATCAAGGCCCAGCACCAGCAGCGCCGCCCGCGCCTCGGTCTCGGCGGGATCGCCATCGTGACCAACCACCCCGGCAGACTCGACCGTCCACCCCAGCGCCTGACGCGCAACTATGCGCTCCAGCAGCGCCGCCGCCATGGGCGCACGCCCCGTATCGGCCCCCCCTACGATCAACACTAGTCGCTCGATCATATCTTCCTCCAGGCTAGTCCGGGGCCGTACATAGGCCGGACGGGCCGCATTGGTAAAGGAAATTTGACCAAATTGTCAGCTTATGATACTTTACAAATGGCCGGAGACCATGCTTGTCGCGGCCCGATCCAGGTAGATCGACCCCCACGTACCAGAACCTTAGCCCATAAGTGCGACAACCGAACGGAGCATCAGGCCATGCCGCCTACGCTCCACGGGGCCAACCAAGGCTCTGATCACCTGTGGCCGTGCGCCCCGACTGCGCCGGCCTAATCCATGTGCGATTACGGGGGCTGCACGCCCCCAGTATGAACCAGGAGGTCGCGTTTGCTGAGTCCACGCCCGACTCTGCTGGGTGGCAGCGCCCGCACCCACCATCATCGCCACATCCTCGCCTGCTGGCTGCTGACCATGCTTGTCGCCATCGCCACAGCGCTCACCCCAACGAACACCCAAGCCGCCCCAAGTCTCATTTTGCCCACGCCCCCCGGCGAGCGCTGGCGCGTCATTCAGGGCTACGCCTGTGGCACCCACAACGCCTGGGATCGCTACTCGCTCGACATGGTTCAGGTTGACGGCCCCACCTACAACGCGCCCATTCGCGCCGCTGCCGGTGGCGCGGTCTGGTACTGGGATGGCGGCAGCGGGACGCTGATCCTGAAGCATAGCGACCGCTTTTTCACGATGTATACCCATCTGGCCCGCGCCGTCACGACCCAGCTCAACCATTATGTTGAGGCCGGTCAGACGATTGGCTTCGCGGGCGACCGCCACGCGCCCGGTGTGCCGCACCTGCACTTCACCGCCTTTACCGCCGCGAGCGATGGCTGGAGCAGCAAACATTCAGTGCCGCTGCATTTCGCCGAGGGCTACGATCTGCCCGATGTGGGCGGCTGCAACCAGCACGGCGGCGCAGTTGTCGTCGCGGCTTCCATCAAAGCCCCCGAGATCAGCTTTCGCAGCGAGATCCAGCCCCAACAGTGGACCAACAGCAACCTGCGGATCGAATTCACCAGCGCGTGGTCGGGCGGCGGGCTGAGCCAAGCCTGGGACAAAGAGCCAGCGGCTGACAGCCCGATGTTCGCCCGTGCGACCGACGGCTACGCCCAACTTGCCGAGGCTGGCGAGGGCATGCACAGCTTGCAGGTGCGCGTCTGGGGGCCAGATGGCAAGCAGAGCCTTGCGACCTTTGGGCCAGTTGGCTATGACACGACCCCGCCCAGCGCGCCCGCGCCTATCGCCGCGCTGACGGCGCCGCCAGGTGCCGTGGTCGTGAGTTGGACACCTGCGGCGGACGCGCTCGCCGGGGTGGCTGGCTACCGCGTCTACATCGGCACCGACCCCGAAGGCAAGGCCGACTGGTTCACCGCCGACCCCGGCATCAAGACCAACCCGCTTGAGCCTGGGCGCTACCTCGTGCGCGTCCAAACCCTCGACAACGCTGGCAACACCAGCCCGTGGGCGACCATCGGCAGCATCGTGATCGAGCGGTAGCTGCAATCGCTTTCAAATAAGCCAATCCTGCACCGGCCTTTGCCCCTCACCCCCGGCCCCTCTCCCTCACGGGGAGAGGGGAGATTTCGCATTAGGATGCGTTCGGCTCTCCCTCTACGGGGAGAGGGAGAGCCGCGCATGGCGTCCTGATGCCTTCGCCCCCCTCTCCCGTTCAGGAAGAGGGGGGCAGGGGGGGTGAGGGCTGGGCGGCAGCAGTCCTTGAAAATGCCGCTAGGCGTCCCCCTCGGGCCGCAGCTCCAGCTCGCGCAGGAACATAAGGAAGAGGCGGGCCTGCTTCTTATGCTCGGCGTTCAGGTTATCGTAGAGGGTCAGGAAGGCGTCACGGTCGCGGTTCGAGGCATTGAAGTTGTAGGCGTCTTTCCCGGCGGCCTCGTTGATCAGCTCGATGGCGGTGGTGCGAAAGACCGCCGCCATCCCCTCAAGCTCGGTCACGCGCACGCCGGTTGTCCCCGCCTCGATGCTCGAAATGTACGAGCCGCTGACACTGATGCGGCTGCCCAAGTCGGACTGGGTCAGCCGGTCGCGGGTGCGCTTGCGCTTAAGCACCTCGCCGATCCGCTCATTGAGTGAGGCCATAGGCGTTCCTCTCCTAGCTAGTACAGCTTCCTGGAAGTTCCTGTCGGGTTGTGCGGTGATTCTCGGCAGCCACGGAGCGCAGCCGCACGCGGTTCGGCCTTCGTGCCCTTCGTGAACTTCGTGGTACAAAACCTGCCGCGCATTTCCCCCGACGTGTACTAGTTAGCTGCGTCCGACGGCGGCCTTAGCCAGACGCCAGAAGAGGCGATAGCGGGGCATCACCTCAAACACCTTCCCGGCGACCCCGTTGGTCGCGGGGCCAGCCATACGCAGCGCCAGCTCGGCGGTCTCCTCGGCGGTGGTGCCAAAGATTCGCATAATGCGGGGGAAGACCTTGAGCGCATCGGCGGCGGGGCCAATCGCGTTCCACTGGCTCGTCATGTCAGTGGGCACAATGCCGGGGGCCAGCGTATTGATCGCCAGAAACTTCTGGTCGGCGTACTCGCGGGCCAAGCCCTCGGTCAGGCGCACGATGCCGGACTTCGAGGCACTATAGGCGCTGAGGAAGCGCTGCGCCCGCTTGAAGCCGCCCCCGGTGAGGTTGATCAGCTTGCCGTAGCGCCGCTGGAGCATGTGCGGCAGCACGGTGACGCAGCCGTAGTAGGTGCCCACCAGATTCACCTGGATCACGCGCTCCCACGCGCCGGGCGGCAGATCAACCGTATAGGCGAAGGGGCCGGAGATCGCGGCGTTATTAACCCAAATATCAACCTGCCGATAGGCGTCCAGCGCGTGCTGGAGCAGCGCCTCGACCTGGGCGCGGTCGGAGACATCACAGGCGAGGCCGCTGGCCGTGACGCCGCTGGCCCGCAGGTCGGCCACCGTCTGCGCGACCGCCTCGGCCTGTGACGAAGCGACGACGACGCGGGCACCCGCCGCGCCGAAGCGCTCGGCGATGGTGCGCCCGATCCCCCGCGTGCTGCCGGTGATCACGGCGACACGGCCAGCAAGCGAGACCGGCTGCTTGTCCATAGGTGGTGTACTCGAAACTACGTGGTAGACATGGGGCAAACTAGCTTGACGGTCTGCGGCGTTCCACGCCAAGCCGGAAGAATCTCACGCCAAGCCGCAAAGTCGCCGACATCCATTATGGTGCGTAGCGCCGTCACCCTGAGCGAAGCGAAGGCTTCCGACCGGGAGGCTTCGCTGGCGCTCAGCATGACAAGCGCAAAGAACTTCCGGCTACCTACATTCAGTTAGCGCGGGCGAATAATCAGCTTCTCGCCCTGCCGTGCGGCCTTGATGTCGGTGATGCCACGCAGACCCTCGGGCAGCAGCAGGTGGCGCGAGTACGGCCCAACCCTGACGATCAGCTCATCACCGCTCATCGCGAGGTCGAGCGCCTCACGCGGTAGCCCCGGCAGATCGAGCGCGACGTGCGGGGCAGGCGGGCCAGCCAGATCGACTGGCGACGCCAGGGGCGGGCCAGGCAGCGGCGATTCGCCGTTGTAAATCTGCCGCCCAAGCAGCGCGAGCGCCTCGACATCACTAGGTGTTGCCGTCGCCGCAAGACGATGCACCGGGTGCCCGTGGAAGATCGTACTCGTCTCGTCGAGCATCGCCGCCTGTTCGGCGACCAGCGCCTCAAGGCCCGGCACAGCGGGGAGGAGCGGGCCAGCGATGAGCGACGCGACCGCTAGGCCAAAGAGCTGAAGGGCGGGCAGATTCAGGCGCGCATCGGCCAGGCTGCCCCGGTCGGGCGCAAGCACATAGCGCACTTGCGTGCGGGTGGGCGTCGTCACCTCATCGCGCAGATGCTCAACCATCACGCGGGCATCCTGAAGGCGGCTCACCAGATCCAGGGGGATCGGCAGCAGGCCCGTGGGAATGATCGCACGCGAGAGCGAGGCGCTTGAGCGGCCAGGGCCACGGTCGAGACCGATGACCAGGCGCACCAACCAGCGAAAGGCATCAGGAAAGCTCAACGCGCGCAGCAGCGCCTCGGGCGGGCCAGCGTCTACACAGACCAGATCGTAGGCGGGCTGAAGCTGTTGCAGGCGCGCAATGGCGAGGAAGAGGTCGCAGCCGGGGACCAGCGGCAACTCGTCGCCTGCAACCGGGGGCGTGCCCGTCGTCCAGAGCGACTTCCAGACCGTCACAATTTCAGCCGACGGGTCGAGGCACCAGAGGTCGAGGGACGGGGCGAGGGGCTGAGGGTCGGCGGGGGGCGACGTACCAACAAGGGCGGCTACAGGGTGCGAGGGGCCAACGCTGGACAGGAGCACACGCGACCCGCTGCTCGCCGCAGCGGCGGCAGTTGCGGTCGCGGCAAGGGCGGTGGTTCCGGTCGGGCCAGTGAATAAAACCGTCTGCATAGCTCTCTCTGCGCCAAAGCGCGATTACGCTGCTTTAAGCCAAGGTTCGTAGCCACTTTACCGTTCTGGCCCGTGCGTCGCTTGCTGCTGCGCTCGGCCTGAAACCTGAAACCTTGTCTTAACAAAGTGTAGCACACATCTACCGCAGCACAGGCTGCTATAATGAGGCAGCGGGCGCACCGAAATTTGCCGCCCCGCCTAGACGAAGGAGCGTGTCTATGGCCGAAACGCTTGAAGCGCAGCCGGTTGGCGCCTTTCTCGATGCGCTGGCCTCGCGGGCGCCAACCCCAGGCGGCGGGAGCGTGGCCGCCTTCACTGGCGCGATGGCCGCCGGGCTGGTGAGCATGGTCTGCGCCCTGACCGTTGGCAAAAAGCAGTACGTCGCCATCGACGCGGAGGTGCGCGCCATTCACGAGCGCGCCGAGGCGCTGCGGCACGAGCTTCAGGTCTTGGCCGAGCAGGACATCGAGGTCTTCGGGCGGCTCGCGGCGGCCTACAAGCTGCCCCGCGTCACCGAGGCCGACGCCGGCAGCCGCCATGCCGCCATTCAGGCGGTGACCCGCCAGGCCGCGCTTGTGCCGCTGCGTACCGCCGTGGCCGCCGCCGCTGTTCTGCCCCTTTGCACGGCCTTGGCCGCGCACGTTGGGCGGCTGATCGTCAGCGACCTGGGGGTCGCCGCGCTGCTGGCCCGCGCCAGCGTGCAGAGCGCCGTGCTTAATATTGAGATCAACCTCGCCGGGCTTGAAGATCAAATCTTCGTCCGTGAGACCCGCGCCCAGATCGCCGACCTGACCATCGGCCTGGGCGAAGAGACCGAGGGGGTGGTCGAGATTGTCCGTGGAAGAATCAATCAGTAGGGGCTATGACTGCAACAATCCTCGATGGCCGGGCACTTGCCCAAGAGTTGAAGGCCGAGGCCCACACCCAGATCGCCACCCTCGCCGAGACGCTCGGGCGTGCGCCCAGCCTTGTCGTCGTCCAAGTCGGGAACGACCCCGCCTCGTCGCGCTATGTGCGTACCATCGGCAAGATCTGCAACAGCGTGGGCGCCACCTTCCACCTAGAGCTGCTGCCCGTGGACGCCACGCAAGACGATCTGCTCAGCATCATCAGGACACTCAACAGTGAACAGGCCGTAGACGGCATTCTGGTGCAGATGCCCCTGCCGGGCCACCTCGACACCACCGGGGCGATCCTGGCGATTGACTACCAGAAGGACATTGACGGGGTGCACCCGGTCAACGCCGGGCTGCTGGCCCAGGGCCGCCCCGGTATCGTGCCAAATACGCCCGCTGGCGGCATGGAGTTGCTGCGCCGCAACGGGATTGTGCTGCGCGGCAAGCGCGCCGCCGTCGTCGGGCGCAGCGCGATTGTCGGACGGCCCATGGCCCAGTTGCTGCTACAGGCCGACGCCACCGTGACCATCTGCCATTCGCGCACGCCTGACTTGGGGGCAGTGCTGCGCGAGTGCGACGTGGTGTGCGTGGCCGTTGGCAAACCCGGCCTGATCACTGGCGCCATGATCCGTCCGGGGGCCATCGTGGTTGACTTCGGCACCAACGTGCGCGCCGACGGCAGCCTGGCGGGCGACGTAGACTTTGCCTCGGCGGTCGAGGTGGCCGGGGCGATCACGCCAGTGCCCGGCGGAACCGGCCCGGTCACCAACACGATGCTGCTGCACAATCTGATTGAAGCCGCTCGCTCACGCGCAACGAGGTGAACGCCTATGAAGATCCTCGTCCTTGGCAGCGACGGGCGGGCTCACGCCCTAGTCTGGAAACTCTTCAACAACCCGGCTGCCGATGTGCTGGTGGCACCGGGCAATGGTGGTGCCTGCCTGCTGGCGCCCAAGGTCGAGGTTGACCCCGCCAACGCGCTTGAGATCGCCCGCTGGGCTTTCGACGAAGGGGTCGAGCTGATCGTACCCGCCGATAGCACCTCCCTGGCTGCCGGCCTCGTTGATGAGGTGCTCGCCATGCACATCGGCGTCTGCGGGCCACCGCAGCGGGCAACGCAGCTTGAGCGGAGCCGCTGCTACGCCCGCACGTTTCTTGAACGCCACGGCCTGCCCGTCGCGCCGGGGCGGGCCTGCACCGACCTAGCCACGGCGGAGAAGTACCTGGCGACGCGGGCGCTGCCGGTGGTGATCAAGGCCGACCGACCCGATGCGGGCGAGGGCATCTACGCCGACCGCTACGCCGCGCTTGAGGCGCTGCGTGCTTGTTTTGCCGACCGCCCGGTTGACGGCAGCAGCGGCGGGGTGGTGATTGAGGAACACCTGCCCGGCGTGACGCTCAGTTGCTCGGCGCTGACCGACGGCACGACGGCGGTGCCGCTACCGCCCACCCGCACCTATGAAACCCTGGGGCCAGAGCCAGATAGCCCGCTGGCCCCCGGCATGGGCGCGGTCACGGGCAACTCGGCCTACGCGCATAAGCTTGGCGCCTTTCTGCACACGCGCCTCGTGCAGCCCATGGTCACCGCCATCGCCCGCGAGGGCATCCCCTACTGGGGCTTCCTGGGTATTGACTGCATCATCACCGACCAGGGGCCACGGGTCGTGGGCCTGCGCTGTAGCTTGCGCGACATGGAGGCGCAGGCCGTCCTCCCTCGGCTCGAAGATGATCTGCTGCCCTATATCGAGGCCGCGATCACCAAGCGCCTCGACCGGCTGCCGCCCCCGCGCTGGCGCGACGAGGCCAGTGTCGCGCTGGGGCTGGTCACCCAAGGCTACCCGCACCACTTCCCGATTGGGGCACCCATTCATGGCCTCAGCGAGACCGACCCAGGCGTGTTGGTCTTTCACGACCAGACCCACAACCCGGCGGGGCTGCGCCACACGCCCAAAGCGCGGGCCAGCGGCCTGGGCGCGTTGCTTATCGGCAGCGCGCCGAGCCTAAGCGCGACCACCGTCGTGGGCGGGCATGTGGCCGCCGTGGTCAGCCTTGGCGCAACCCTGGCGGGCGCCCGTGGCCGTGCGCTGCTCGGCGCCGAGCGCATCAGCTTTCCGGGGCGCTGCTACCGCGATGATGTGGGCGCACACGAGTTTCGGTAGGGGCCAAGGTTGCAGGTGCCGGGTTTCAGGTTTCAGGCCGAGCGCGTCAGCAAACGACGACGAAGCTCCATGGCGGTTACACCGTCGGATGCCACGCCTGCCCTCTCCCCCCAGCCCCCTCTCCCAGCGCGGGAGAGGGGGAGCCGAACGCTTCCTACTGCGGAATCTCCCCTCTCCCCTTGTGGGTGTGGGGCGGGGGGTGTGGGGTTTAGCGCGACTTTGCAACCGCCATGTGGCTTGCTCTATCTGGCTTGACTCGCATGACGCAGCGTGTTATACTCACGCTATAACGCAATGCGTTACAGCCTACGCACCATCGCCA
>CAIWXH010000398.1 GCA_903916565.1 uncultured Oscillochloris sp.
ATTCACTACTGACGCCCGCACTTTTATCGTGGGCTTCGGCAGCAGCACACCCGCCACTGGCACCTGCCTTGAGGTTGATTACTTCGCCACCGGCACCGCCTATCAGGCGCTCAAGATTAAGCCTGAGGACGACGGCAGAGGAACTTGTCAGACCACCGGTACTGGCGGTAGTGACGCCACCACGATCAGCGCGCACCTGCTCCGCGCCCGCGTTGACGTGCGCCCCGAGGCTACGCCTTCCACCCGTGTCGGCACCTGGATCATCGGTGGCAAGAACTTCCCGATTACGACCACGACCACGACCGCTTTCTTTGACAGCTTTGGCCTTGATGCAGCGAAGCCTGCGGTTGGCGACTGTGTGGCGGTTGCCTACACCGAGGTCAGCAATGTTCGCACCGTCACGAATGTAGCCCCGGCGCTCTGCGAGCGGCCCGATACCAACAACAGCGGCGGTGTTAAGACGTTCGAGGCCAGCGGCCCCCTGACCAAACGCCCGGATGCGCCGACACAGGCTGGTATCTGGACTATTGGCGGCATCGAGTACACCGCAACCGCTTTGACCCGGGTAAATGTCGAGTATGGCCCGCTGACGACGGTCGTCAGTGGCACCAACATCTGCGCGAAGGTTGAGTACACGGTTGCTGCCGGTGCCCGCACGGCGACCGAAATCTCCAGCCGCCCCGACTTCCGCTGCGCCGCCAGTGAGGACGCCCGCGAGCTGTACGGCGAAATCACGACGGTGCCCAGCACCACTGGCAACTTGGGCACCTGGGAGATCGGCAACACCAAGGTGGTTGTCACCAGTGCCACCAAGCTTGAGCATGGCCCCTTCACGAAGGGTCGGCTCGTCAAGGTGAAGTTCACCCGCGCTAGCGATGGCTCGCTGGTTGCGGTGAAGATCGAGGGCAAGGGCCAGACCCCCGGCACGAGCGAGTCTGCCCGTGAGCGCGGCAAAGGCAAAGCCTACGGTACGGTGACCGCGATTGGCACCGGCGAGTGGACGATTGGCGGCCAGGTCTACACGGTCAACGCTGCCACGATCCTGCGTGGCACCCCCGCCCTGAGCAACACCGTTGAAGTCTACTTCACCACCGATGCCGCTGGCAAGCGCACCGCCGTGAAGATCGAGCTCGACAGCCATGGCCGCTTCACCTCGACCTACGGCGAAGAGGCCCGCGCCTTCGGCTTCGTTGAGAGTCTGCCGGCCACCGGCTACGCTGGCACCTGGACTGTTGGCAACGTCACCTATACGGTGGATACCGCGACCAAGTTCGAGTACGCCCCGACCGTCGGCGCGCCCGTCAAGGGTTCGTACGTCGAGGTCAATTACAAGGTTGTTGGTGCTGACAAGGTCGCTGTGGAGATTACCTCCCGCGTGACCCCCGGTCAGGGCGATAACACCATCATCGGCAAGATCGACACCTCGACCGGTCTGGCGGCGAGTGGCAACATTACGATTGGTGGCGTCACTGTCCAGATCAATGCCGCCACGATCATCCAGGATGGTGTCACCACCGTTGGCAACGGTGCCCTGGTGCGGGTCAATGGCTACATTGATACCACCACTACCCCCAGTACCTTCGTCGCCACGCAGGTGACGGCAGTCAACGTTGTGTACCTCCCGTCAGTCGTGCGCTAATTCGTCTGTTCGCGCCCCCGGCGGTGCGCGGTTGGGTCAATTGCGCGAAGCTGCCGGTCGTACACACGTTCGGGTACGACCGGCAACTACACCACAGCACCAGCCGATCAGCGTGGGTTCTGGGTTCGTCGCAGACTCTGTTGGCCGCCCGTTCTCCCCCCACGGGGGGCCAGCGCTAGAGACTGCGACCCCAGCCCGACCCGAAGCCCCCCCCGGTTCCCCCCCCGGTGGGGGCACTTCTTTGTCAATTGACAGGCTCGTCACTGGCGGGCATAATGCGCGACAGAGTCAGCCCGCGCCCAGTGATCACCCTCGCCCAGGTGACAGAATAAGGATCATCGATGCGCCTGCTCGTCGCCAATCTCCTCCTCATCGGCCTGCTCATCCTCGGCACAACGCCCGCCCAGGCGCAAGAGCCAGTCCAACAAATGCGTGCCTTCTGGATCGATAACCTCCACCCAGGCATCTATAACCCGGCCCAGGTTGATGAACTGGTCAACAATGTGGTGCGGGCCGGTGCCAACACGATCATCGTGCAGGTGCGTCGCCATGGCGACGCCTGGTATAACAACAGCTTCGAGCCACGGGCGGCAGAGCCGAATCTGGCCCCCGCCGCCGAATTTGACCCCCTTGGCTACATCATCGAGAAGGCCCACGCGCAGGGCATCCGGGTTCACGCCTGGCTCGTGGTCTCGGTGGCCTGCCGCCCCACTGACCCGCTTTGGGGCAACCCGGCCCACGTCTGCACCACGCATGGGCCAAATACGCAGGGGGCCGAGCGCTGGACCACCGCCACCTTCAAGGGTGAGCAGGTCGGCGACCTCGACTTCGGCCACCCCTCCGCGCTTAATTATCTGGAGGGCGTGGTGAGCCACGTGATCCAGGCGTACCCCGCCCTTGATGGCGTGCATTGGGACTACATTCGCTTCGCTGGGGCAAGCTACGGCTACAATCAGGTGAGCGTTGAGCGCTTCAACCGCGCCTTCGGGCGCCCCCTCGATAGCCGCCCGCTCCCCGATGACCCGGCCTGGAGCCAGTGGCGGCGCGACCGCGTGACCGAGACGGTGCGCCGACTCTACATTCGCGCCAAAGCCGCCAAGCCGACCATCCAGGTCAGCGCGGCGACAATCACCTGGGGCGGCGCGGGTAGCAGCGGCAATTGGGCCGCCTCGTCTGCGTATAAGCAAGTCTTTCAGGACTGGCCGACTTGGCTTGAGGAGGGCATCCTCGACTTCGCCGTGCCGATGCAGTACTTCGAGGAGGGCGTGCCCCGCTCGCGGGCTTGGTACGATGGTTGGCTGGCTTTTGACCGCGAACATGCCGGGCGCCGCGCGATTGTCTCGGGGATGGGCTCATGGCTCAACACCCGCGAACAAAACTTGGGCCAGATTCAGCGCGCCCTAACCCCCGACGGCCAGGGTCGTGTCCTCGCCGGGGTGTCCTTCTACTCGTACCCTATTCCGTTCGCTGGCAGCAACGACGAGGCGCGGCGGAGCTTTATGGATCAGCTCCGGGCGACGGTCTTCGCCCAGCCCGCCCGCGCCCCCGACTGGCCGTGGATTGCCGCACCCACCGGCGGCATGCTCCAGGGTCTTGCCACGGTAGACGACCAAATGGTGCCGGAGGCCAAGGTGAGTCTCGTCCGCGACGGCGTGTGGCTGCGCGACATCTACGCCTCGGCTGACGGCTGGTTTGGGGCCATCGAGTTGCCGCCGGGTGCCTACAGCATCGTGATTACCCGCGCCGATGGGAAGCAGAATTGGCGCAACACGACGATCACCCCTGGCATCGTGAGCAGCCTGTAAGGCAAGGTTTCAGGTGCCCGGTTTCAGGTTTCGGTTAGAGCGCATCAGAAAGCCATGCGTGCGCCGAAACGGTAAAGCATCCGCGAACCTTGTCTATAGCAATCCTATTAACGTCCCCGGCTCTTGGGTACGAAGGCCGCCTACGCGGCCTCGCGGAGCCTGCGAAGGCAGGCTTCGTCAACCAAGAGCCGGGGACTTCAGTCCCCCGGCGGGCGCAGGAACGCCGCGTGACCACCGTGTCGAAACCTTACCTTGTGAGCAACGCCCTTACACTTCGATCCGCTCCAGCCCCCGCGTCCCGATGGCGACCCCAAGCCAAACCACGCCCGCTGTGACGGTGACCGCCATGGCCCACCCGGCCAGCCGCAGGCCCATCCCCGCCACACCCCCGCCCACGACCTCAGCCATAACCGCTGGCCCTAGCACCAAGGTGACAATCACCAGCAGATAGAGCGGGTAGAAGAGCGTGCCCAGACAGCCACTCTGCCACGAACTCTGGCGGGCCGGGTTCTCCCAGTCAAGCCGTGGGAACGCCGCGCCGAGGCCCATGCCGAAGGTGGCGCAGCCCAGGCCGCTGAGCAGCACGATGGCCCACTGTTGCAGGAAGATCAGGGGCGGCTGGTGTCTGAGCAGCGCGACGATGGACAGAAAGAGCGTCCCAACCAGCGGGAAGGGCAGATAGGCCAGCACCAGCTTACCGAGCAGCAGCCGCCACGGGCTAACTGGCGCCAGCTTCAGCAGCCAGAAGGCCCGGCCCTCGCGGCTCACGCCGGTGCCCGCCAGCACGCTCGACAAGCTCAGACAGATGAAGAAGGCGATCCCGCCGCCCGCTAGATCCTGGAACTGGCCCGCCCACGCGGGCAACTCCGCTGAACTGGCCGGGGGCGGGCCAGTAAATGCCTGAACGCTCCAAATGCCCGCCAGGGCCAGCGGAAAGATCAGCGCCTGCAGGCTGCGTAAGTCGCGGAAGAAGAGCCGGATGTCCTTGAGCAGAATGGCGGATGACTGCTGCGGGAGTATAGCCGATAACCGATAACCGATAGCCGCTAGCCGACGTTGCTCTGCGGCGGTGTTCTGCCGCTTGCCTTGGGGCTTTGGCCTGACTCGCCCGCCCTGGGTGGTGATGTTGCTCCAGCCCGCGTAGTACAGGCGCTCGGCCACCATCAGGCAGCCCGCGAAGACCACGAGCGATGCGCCGAGAAAGAGACCGCCGTAGAAGACGAGCGGCAGCATCTGGCCCTCGCCTGCCGCCACGAGGGCACGCCCCGCCCATGCCGACGGCAGCAGAGGCAGGTCGGCGGCAAGCAGCGCCTGCAAATTCGCGGGGCGGGCGATCACCGGGGCAATCTGGCGCCCCAATTGCGTGATGATGTAGAACGCGATCCCGACCAAGCCGCCCAACACGCTGACCATCTCGCGGGCGCGGCGGGCGGGCAGCACGCGCACCACGGCCATCACTAGCAGCGCGCCGAGGCCCGCCGGCAGCAGCGGCAGCAGCAGCAACACCAGGGCGGTGCAGAGGTGATACAGCGGCCCGTAGCCCAGCCCCTGGCCGTAGCCGATTAGCACCGGGGCGAGCAGCGCGAAGAGGATGCCGTATTGGCTCAGCAGCCCGCCGAAAAATTTAACGCTGAAGACCGCCCGCATCGGCACCGGGGCCACCAGCAGCATGTCGAGGTCGCCCGAGAGATAGAGCGAACTGAGCAGGCTGCTAAAGCTGGAGAAGACCAGCATCGCCAGGGCACCAAGCAGCACCGCACTTGGGAGCGCGGCGAGAAACGGGGCCATAGCGGTAGGCAGCCCAGGCGTCTGTGTCGCTGCCTCGCGCAGCAGATCGGCAACCTCGGGGTCGCGCATGGCACCAACGACAAAGCGGGTGAAGCCGTAGAGTCCAAATGACCCCAGGCCAAGCAGCGCCACCAGAACCAGCGAGACAAACTTGCGGCGCAGCTTCCCGCGCCAGAAGGTGTTGCGGACAATCTGTAGTCGCGCCCGCGCCAGCACCCAGAGTGCGTTGAGCATCGCTTAGGTCAACGCCTCGGCAACGGCGGCTGACTCGGCACCGCCCGTAAGGCTGAGGAAAATGTCTTCAAGGCTGGCGTCGCCACCCGCCCGCAGATCTTCGAGGGTGCCCGCTGCGACAAGCTCGCCCTGACTGATGATGCAGACCCGGTCGCACATGCGCTCGGCAATCTCAAGAATGTGCGTGGACATAAACACTGCGGTGCCACGCTCCGCCACTTGGCGCAATATATCTTTGATCAGGCGAGCGCTGCGTGGGTCGAGGCCGACCGTCGGCTCATCAAGAAAAAAAGCCTGTGGCTGGTGCAACAGCGCGCCCGTCAGTGCGGCCTTCTGGCGCATCCCGTGACTGTAGCCGCCAAGCAGTTCGTCGCCGCGCTCCTCCAGCCCAAAGAGGCGCAGCAGTTCCTCGCCCCGCTGCCGCGCCTCGTCGCGGTCGAGCTGGTACAGCCCCGCGATGAACTGGATGTACTCGCGGGCGGTGAGCTTTTCGGGCAGGTACGGCTGGTCGGGGACATAGCCAAGCAGCGCCTTGGCCTTGAGCGGCTGGGCCTGAATGTCGAAGCCGCCGATGTGGGCGGTGCCGGCGCTTGGGCGCAGCAGCCCAATCAGCAGCTTGATCGTCGTGGTCTTGCCTGCGCCATTCGGCCCGAGAAAGCCGACAATCTCACCGGGGTAGATCGCCAGATCCACGCCCTTCACAGCGAAGGTGTCGCCGTAGCGCTTTTGCAGACCCACGGCCTCGATCATTGGCACCACGCCGCGCTGCTGCTCGCTCACCACGCGCCCCCTCTCTGCCACAAGCCCTCGCGGCATTGTAGCACGGCAAAGGGGCGCAGCCCGTGGCTGCGCCCCCTAAAGCCTCCCGCTTACTTTTGGTTAGACAAGGTTCATAACTACGGTACCGTTTGGGCACGCGCAGGGCTTGCTGCTGCGCTCGGCCTGAAACCTGAAACCTAGTACCTGACACCTTGTCTTAGTACAGCCCGCGCAGCTCAGGGCTTTTGCGTAGCCGCGTGAGGACGGCGCGCTTGATGGTGTAGACCTCTTCGACCCCGTGGAAGAGGCAGCCCCAGCGTGCGTAGATGTCACCCGGCTTCATCCCAAGCAGGAACGAACTGCGGATCACGACGCGCTCAGGCTCGCTGGTGAGCAGGCCATCGACCAGACCCCAGAACTCCTCGCGGCTCACGCGGTCGGTCGCCTCTTCGTCAGCGTGGCCGAGGCGCTGGTCATTCCAGTTGACGCACTCCTCGGGCAGCATGTCGGTGTACGAATGCGAGCGGGCCGTGTCGATGACCACACAGGTGGCGCAGCGCCGCAGATAGTTGAGCAGCGCGGCTAAGTTCGGGAAGGCGGCGAAGCGATCCGCCGGGATGGCCCGCCAAAAGCGCGTGAAGGCCGCACTGACAAAGAAGTCGCTGCTCTCGCCACTGACCGTAAAGGCACCCGTCCGTCGCACCCAGTGCTCGACCAGGGGGCCGTATTGCTCGAAGAGATGGCCCCAAGCCACATCGTCACGCTCGACGAGCGCCCGCCGAAAGAGCTCGTAGGCGTAGCGGGAGTCGTACTCCTCGTGATGGTAAAAGCGGCGGCTCTCGGCGAGCGCGCGGCGGGCCAGGCAGCCCAGATCCATCACCCCAGGGTCGCCCGACATCGTGGGCATGAGGGGCATGGCGGGTGCCACGTTGGTGATCATCGGCTGAGTCATCGCTGGCCTCCTATCGGCTCTACTGCTGCCGGTCGTTATCTAAGACCAGTCTAGCGTGCCAAGCGGCCTAGTTAGAGGGGCGCATGCTCCTTGTTAGCTGACAAAAAAAGGAGGTTTCGACGCGATGGCATCGAAACCCCCAGTTTCAGTCTAAAGAACGCTGCCAAGTGAGGTTTTTGGCGCGGCGCGCGCCCCGTTGTTTGCCCAGAGCTGATGCACCGTCGCCCGCCGGGGGACTGAAGTCCCCGGCGCTTGATCGGCGAAGCCTGCCTTCGCAGGCTCGTCCAGGCCGCGCAGGCGGCCTTCGCACCGCATATAGCAATCCTACGCAGGTTATTGAATCCGG
>CAIWXH010000399.1 GCA_903916565.1 uncultured Oscillochloris sp.
GGCCCTGAAACGTCACGTCGCGCAGATCCAGCCCATCGGAACTGGTGAGCATGTAGCTGGCCCGCCAGCCGTCGCGATCCAGCGTCTGCGGCGTCTCGCAGAGCGGAGCCAGCGCCGCGTCTTGCAGCGTGGCCTCGCTCAGATCGCGCCGCTGCGCGCTCTGGCCCTGCGCCGTCCACGAGGCCGCACCCACCAGACGCAGGTCAGTGAGATCGACGATCACCCACAGCGCTTGGCTGCCCCAGGTGAAGACGGGCGAAACGCAGAGGTGCTGGCTGCGCTCGCAGGGCGTGCCGACGGCGCTGGTCTTGGTGGCGCTGGCATACGGCAGCGCCATCGCCTCGGTCGGGGCCACGCCCAGCGCCTGCGCCGTCGCGGGGCTGGCGACGGCGATCTGGGTCGCCAGTTCCGCCAATTCGCGGGGAATTTCCGGCTGAGTCGCGGGCAGCGGCTGGACATCGCGCACCTGGCCTTGGGCATCCACCGTGGCGCTGAGGGTGACGTTGGTTGCGTAGACGTAGACGACCGCACGCACGCACGCGCCCGGCGGGCAAGTGGCAGCAAGCGCAGGGGGAATGTCGCCCGCGTTGGCGACACCGACGGCCATTACCTCGGTCAGCAAGCGCTCGCCCGTGGCGCGGCGGCTGGCGGCCTGCACGCGGGCATCGGCGGCGACCGCACGCTGGGCCGCGTCGAGGCGACCGTCGAGGCCAGGACGCAGCAGGATGAAGGGCGCGGCGGCGAGGGCGTCGCGGCGACGGGCCTGCTCCGCCTGAATGGCAGGGATGTTGGGGGTACGCCCGTCGCCAAGGACAATCGCTGAGGCGGCGGGTGCTGGTGTGGCGACGACAGACGTAGGCGTTGCGCTGTTGGGACTGGCAGATTCACAGCCAGCCAGGGCAAGCAGCAGCACGAGCAGGGCAAGGCAGGAACGAGACATCGGTGTTCCTCAGCTAGTGGCTATCGGCTCGCCAAGAACGCGACGAGATCGCGCTGCTCGGCGTCGGTCAGCAGAAAGGGGCTGATGGCGGGGTTGACCCCTGGCCCTGGGTATAGCCCGCCACGCTGGTAGGCGGCCACGACATCTTCGAGTGTGGCGGCGCTGCCATCGCGAAAATACGGCGCAGTCTGCGTCAAGCCGATCAGCGACGGCACGCGGGCCTTGCCGCCATTGCGGCGCAGGTCGCGGCTCATACCGGTGTTCAGGTAGCGCTCGCTACTCAGGGTTGCGCCTTGGTGGCACCCGCCACAGCCCACCTCGGCAAAGATTGCCCGCCCGCGCAGCGCTGCCGGTGACAGCGGGCCGCGCTGCGGGCTGGGGATGCTGCGGATGGCAGCGGCCATTGCCTGTACGGTCCGTTCCCAGGTGACGGACTGCCCCTGGCCGGGAAAGGCTACTGCGTAGGCGCGGCGCAGCGCCGGGTCGGCGCGGAGACGTGCCAGGGTCGTTTCGGCGCGTGGCCCCATCTCACGCGGATTATCCAGGGGCCGCAGCACGAACGCTTCCAGCGACCGCACCTCGGGCGTGAACCAGCCGAACGTGGTGCGCTCGGCCAAGCCGTAGAGGGTCGGCGTGTTTATTCCGTCGGCGGTAGCGGTAGGCTTCCCGTCGGTGTAGCCGCGCTCGGGCCGGTGACAGTCGAGGCATGCGAGGTCGTTGTTGACCGCGAGCCGCCGGTCGGCAAGGAGTTGCCAGCCGAGTGCCGCCAGCGGGTCAGCGACGGGCGGCGGCGGGGCGGGCGACAGGAGGGCCAAAGCGGCTAGGATGAGGATAGCGAAGAGGAGCATGTGGCGCATCGGGGGACTCATTGGGAGCTTGCCGTTCAGCCACATGGAGTCACGCGCAATCGCGCCGACGACAGCGACACATGTCCCGCGTTTCGTCGTCGATGCGCGTACAACGGGCTGGGGACACCAGGCGTTTTCGTGTACATCGACCCTGTGGGTTGGGGCGAGGCGCGTCACGCTGGCGCGTCTGTTTGGTCATGCGCGCGATGGTGCGTTCGCCTCGTCCCGAGTCGCATGCGGTGTATACGCACGCGTACACACGACACCCTCGGCCC